>JAYTBD010000849.1:0-2801 GCA_043737155.1 Fimbriiglobus sp.
CCGGAAGCGAGAATGCATTTCCCGTCTCGGAGGCGGCCCTGGCATCCCTTTCCAGTGCACCCACAAGGGGTGCCCCTACAATTTCCTTGCCGTTACGAAGGCGACATTGATCGCAAGTCGGTCTACTACGAAACCGGACCATTCCGAGTAATCTCCCGAGAATTGTCTGCACACACGGCTGCGCCCTTCGCCTAGACAAACGCACGCCCTTCCGGCATAGCACGGCTCGTCGAAGGAGGGGTCTCGATGCGCGGATGGTGTTTCGCACTGATGTTGGCGGGCGGCTGGGCGGCGACAGCGGCCGGGCATTCGCCTCTGAAACCCGTCGCCGGAATGGATGACCTTCCGCCGTTGGGCCTCGCGCCGATGCCGGGCGAGGGGCCGGCTCTCCCGAACGGAACCACCGTCTCGCAACCGCTGCAGGAATCGCTGCTCGATCCGGTTCCGGTGAACCGGCAAATCCGGGTCATCGAACGCGGCGTCCACACGGGCCCGATTCCGAAATCGTGGCACTCCGGCGAACTCTTGTTGCTGCGGACCAAATCGCAGCACGTACCGCCGTTGCTCACGGGCAATCCCTACGCCGTTCCCACGCTCGACAATCCAAATACCATCCTGTTGCTCGGCGGCGGTAGAAATAATCCACCGGGCAGCGTCGGTGCAAGATTCGCGTTGGGGTGGACTCTCGACCCCGCCCACCGCACCGGGTTGGAAATCTCGTATCTGTTCACGGACACGCGAACATCGCACACCGCGGTCGGCCCGACGCGCTGGCACCTCGGCCGGCCGGTCATCAACCCGAATACCGGCTCCGAAGACGTGATCCCCGTCAATACCCCGTGGATGCCCGGTCGGTTCGAAGCGTGGGCGAGCACCCGTATCCAAAGCTGGGGCGTGACCGCTCTGACGAACCTGCACGCCGGGGAATCGCTGCGGATCAACGGGCTGATCGGCTACCGCTATTTCATGGTGAACGAAGGGTTCCGCTTCGAACAATCGACCGAGTTCCGCGGCATCGATACCGCTTACCGCAGCAGTTCGGCCGATCAAATCGACGCGCACAACCGCTTCCACGGCGGCGAACTCGGCCTGCGGACGGAATGGGACCGCGGTCGCTTCAGCGTGCAATTGGATACGAAAGTGTCGCTCGGACGCACGGTGGAAGTCGTCCGCATCAGCGGGCAAACCATCGGCGCGAGCGATGGTCTCGCCGGCGCCTCGACCCACACGTTCCCCGTCGGAGTCCTCGGCCAGCCGAGCAACGCCGGGCGGTATAGCCAGTCCCATTTCGCAGCATTGCCCGAAGGCGGATTGAAGCTCGGATTCCAACTCACGGAACGCACGCGATTCTCCGTCGGCTATACGGTCTTCTACCTGAGCGACGCCGTGCGACCGGGGGATCAGATCGACCGCGTCGTCGATCTGGATCAAAGCGGCGGCTTCGCCGCCGGCCCGCTGCCGCTGTTCGCCCGCAGCGATTATTGGGTCCAAGGGGTGTCGCTGGGAATGGATTGGCGGTATTGAATTATTCCTCGATTCCGAACTCCGCATTTCTACAAGGGCCATTCCACTTTAAACGGCATCTTCTCTAGCTCCGCCGGCAGATATGGTCGCAACGCCGGCGCCGAACCGCGCCAAAGGATCGTCACGCGGTCGGCATCGGGTTCGATGACGACCGTGTGAATCACCGGGTCGGTTTCCTTCAACGTCCCCTTGCGGCCGTCCACCCAAATCTTCGGTATCCCGGTCGGCAGTTGCACCGCGTACTGCGCCCGGGTCGGGTGCATGTGATCGAGGACGATCGTTTCGCCGCCGCGGAAGTGGGGGAATTGCATCCCCGGCGAGGCGCCCTGCGAGAAGACGAACGCATCGGCGATGCGGTTCTCATTGTCGAACAAGTTCGCGGGGGCATAGCCGCGGACCGATTCTTGGACCGGTTCCGCGGGGGGCGACGCGAGCGGCGGGATGCCGAGGTGGGCGATGCGCGGGAACCAATCGTGGGCGAACCAGCCCGTCGATTGCGGGAGCGGCATCGTCGGCCAGCGGTCCGGATCGCCGACCGCGAGGCGGGTCGGCGAAATCGGATCGAGCGGATCTTCCAAGTTCGGCAGCGTCAATGCGGCGACCGCTTCGGGCGTCGGTGCGAGTAGAAAACCGCACCCGGCGGGATTGCGTGGGTACTCGTAGCGCATCGATTCGGCGAAGTCCCGTTCGACGGCGACCGCGATGGAATCGAGCCGTTCGCGCTGCGGCGCGGTGAGCGTGTCCGATGGGAGAGCGAACGAACCGCCGTAGGCGTGCGCGTACGATAGTTCGATCTTGTCGACCGGCTCGGGCTGCGAGAAGAAGATCTCCCCTTTCTTCCCGGCGGCGCAAACGCGCGTCCCGGAGACGAGGATGCGCTTCGCGACCTTCCCGCGGACGGTCACGGTCGCTTCGTAACTCCGCCGGCCGCCCCCGTAGGTGTGGCCGAGGACCACGAGGTCGGTCCGCGGCTTGACCGCGATGAGGTCGGTGTCGGCGAGCAGGATGCTCGTCGTATCCGGATGGTACACGGGTTCGGGCACGAGCGGGATCTGTGCCGCGGGCGATTTCAGCGTCCCATCGGGCGAGACCGCGTAGGTCCGCTTGGCGAGGACCGCGAGCATCCACGCGCCGCCTTCGGCCGTCGAGGAAAGTTGGATCGCGGTCGGACCGGGTCGGGTCGTCATAGGACGCTCCAGTCCGGCGGTGTGTTCAGGTAGTCCCGGTGCGCTTCGTCCGGGTCTTGGTCGCCCGCCGTCTGACCGAGGGACTGGCCG
>JAYTBD010000850.1:0-2799 GCA_043737155.1 Fimbriiglobus sp.
CGTTCGGAGTTCGGTCGAATGGAGACTACTATCGAAGAGCCTTGGTATCAGGACGGCCTGCGTTTCGAATGCACGCAGTGCGGCAAATGCTGCTCGGGCGAGCCGGGGTTCGTTTGGGTGAACGACGAGGAGATTGACAAGCTCGCCAAGTTCCGCGGCGATGTCCGGCACGAGTTCACCGCGATGTATACCAAGAAGTCCCGTGGGAAGGTGACCCTCCGCGAGAAGGCCGACGGGGCCTGCGTCTTCTACGACGAGCGGCGCGGCTGCACCGTGTACAGCGTGCGGCCGCGCCAGTGTCGAACGTGGCCCTTCTGGGAAAGCAATCTGGAATCGCCCGAAGCGTGGGACCGCACCGAAGGAGACTGCCCCGGCTCGGGTCGCGGCGAGTTGATCCCGGTCGAAGAAATCTTGCGACGGGTGAAGGTCATTAAAATCTGATGGACCCCGAACTGCGATCCCGGGTGGTGGAGGTGTACGCCGAAGTCGATGCGGCGGTGGCCGCGGCCAACCCCCGTTGCGATGCATCGGGTCGCTGCTGCCGGTTTACCGAATACGGGCACACGCTGTTTCTCAGCCAATTCGAAGCGGACATCCTGTTGGAGACTGCACCGGCATACTCGAAACCCGTGAGTCGGGACTTCTGCCCGTTCCAAGTCCAAGGGCTGTGTACTGCCCGCGATTCGCGCCCGCTCGGTTGCCGGGTTTACTTCTGCGATCCGAAGTTCCAAGAGCAACAACACACGATCACGGAAGCTGCCGTCGCGAAGCTGAAAGCGATTGCCGACGAGTTTGACGTGGGGTGGAACTATGCGCCGCTGCACACGATGCTTAATGGGGCGGAGCAAAGCGTGACAAAATCCCCCTCTCCTGAATTGCGAATCGGTTTGTGCGTCTTATCTGATGGCTGACCGCCGATAGCCGAGGACTGTTCTCGACCGGATTTTTCGAGATCGGCAGTCAGCTTTCAGCGATCAGTTCAAAACACCAGGGAAATCACCATGCGTCGGCTTCTCGCAATCGCCCTCTTCTCGGCTCCCATCCCAGCCTCCGGCGCCGATTGGCCGCAGTTCCTCGGGGCCAATCGCGACTCCGCTTCACCGGAAAAAGTCGCGCCGTGGAAAGAACAACCGAAGGAACTCTGGAGCAAACCGGTCGGCGAGGCGCACAGCTCTCCGGTGGTCGCCAAAGGAGTCATCTACGCTTTTTACAAGCCCGCGAAGAAAGACGCCGATGCACTGGCCGCGTTCGATGCGAAGACCGGCGAACTCCTTTGGGAGCAAAGTTACGACCGGGCCAAGTTCCAACCGCTCTTCGGAGAAGGGCCGCGCGGGACGCCGACCGTGGATGGCGATCGCGTTTACACCCTCGGCAACACCGGCGTCCTCGCCTGTTGGGACATCGCCAAGAAAGGCGAGGTCGTTTGGAAGGTCGATACCCTCAAGGAGTTCAAAGCCAAGAACCTCGTCTTCGGAGCTTCGACCAGCCCGACCGTCGTCGGTCCGCACGTCGTCATTATGGTCGGCGGCAAAGGGGCGGGGATCGTCGGCTTTGACAAAGCGAACGGCAAAATCGCGTGGCAAACGACCGAAGACACGCCGAGCTACGCGTCTCCCATCGCCGTGGGGACGGGTGACAAAACCGAGTTGGTCTTCCTCACCAATTCGCACATCCGCAGTCTTACGGCGTCCGATGGTAAAGAGCTTTGGAAGTTTCCCTTCGTCGATAAGCTGCTCGAAAGTTCGACGACTCCCGTGAAGGTCGGCGACCTGTACGTCGCCGGTTCGGTCATGTCCGGGTCCGTCGGTATCCAAATCGTGGACGGCGTCCCCAAGCGGATTTGGAAGAACGACAAGCTGACCTGCTACTTCTCGACGCCCGTAGTCGTGGGCGAATACCTGTACATGGTCAACGGCAAGGCCGCGCTGACGAACGCCGCGATCACGCTGCGGTGCGTCGAAGCCAAGACGGGGAAGATCGTCTGGGAAAAGGCGAACGTCGGCAAGTATCACGCGGCCTTGGTGAGGACCGGCGACGGAAAGCTCCTGTTCCTCGACGACGGCGGCAACCTGATGCTGCTCGAACCGAGCGAGAAAGAGTACAAGGAACTCGCCCGGGCCAAGGTGTGCGGCGAAACGTGGGCCCACCCGGCTCTCAGCGATGGAAAGCTTTACTTGCGCGACGACAAAAAGTTGATTTGCTTGCAAATGGAGGAGTAGTGGGCAGTGGATAGTCAGAATGAGAAGAAGACCCGGCGGTGCCGGGTCTTCTTTGTTTTTCCATCCACTATCGACTGCATACTATCCACTACTCAATTCCGACTCCGCTCCGGCAACGCGCGCACTGGCGGCACCACCACATTCGGCAACGTCTTCAGCGGCGGCACGGGAGAGATGCTGGCCGGTTTGCCGTGCTCGGTTGGGATTGCGGTCACGTTCACCGCCGACATCGGTAGGGGAGCGGGGATGACCACGGTCGGCTCCGGGATCGGATCCTTTTCTTTCGGCGTCAACGGTGTGGGCTGCGGCAAAGGCATCGCCTTCGGGGTCGTCGGAATGCCGGGTGGCAGTGGACGAATCACTTGCGGGACGTTCGAGATGACGCCGGCGTCACCCTGCGGGCAAATCTCTTCCCACCGGCGCCATTTCGTCGGATAGTAGCCGGAGCAGCTATCCGGGTTCAGCGTCGGTCCGCAGGAGTTCCCGCACTGCTTCCTATTCGAAATGGCGAAAGCTTTGGTCGAGCAATGCGGGTAGTTCGCATTCGGATCGCGGGCGAGGTGTTTGTTCAAGTTGGAAA
>JAYTBD010000851.1:0-2796 GCA_043737155.1 Fimbriiglobus sp.
CGGCATCTCGAAGAGATCCAGCGCCACTATCTGCGGCGGGCACTGGCGGAAGCCGGCGGGGTGCAGCGGCGGGCGGCCGAGTTGCTGGGCTATCGGAATTACCAGACGCTCGCGGCCCAGCTGGAACGGTTGGGGATCAACGGCGAAGTCCGCTGACCCGGCGCAGTTCGCCCCGACATCGCAGCTCAAATTTGGGAATCGGCTATTCGAGTTGGACAACGCGTGCCCGGTGCCAGTGCTCACCGACTCGGCTCACTCCATCCATATTCACGGCCGGAGATCGCGATCGCCGCTCCGTTCGCATGACGCCCATTGGCCCCTTTGCTATTTCAATCCGCATGAGCACCTTCTCGGAGCCGCCGTCGTTACTCAGGACGACCGCGGGCGATTTCCCACTTTCCGAATGCCGTCTCCGGGTGGGAGACCGCGACCTGTCGGTGCTCCACACCGAGGCCGTTCTCAGCCTCGAAGAGGAGACGCGCTTCCTGAACGAACAACCGGACACGGGCGTCCCTTATGGGGTGGTGCTGTGGCCGGCCGCGATCGCGCTGGCGCACGAGATCGCCACACGGGGATTCCAGTTTCAGACGAAAACGGTGCTCGAATTGGGGGCCGGCACCGGGCTGCCGGGGATCGTCGCCGCTTCGCTCGGGGCGTCGGTTGTCCAGACGGACCGATCCGAGTTGAGCGTGCACGTCTGCCGGCTGAACGGACAGCGGAATCGGTTGACGGAAATCGAGTACCGAATGGCCGACTGGAACGAGTGGGTCGACGGGATGCAATACGATTGGATCTTGGGCTCGGATATCCTTTACGCCGATCCCCAACACGAGCACCTGCGTCGGATCTTCCATGGCAACCTCGCGCCCGGCGGCCGGGTGCTGCTGTCCGACCCTTACCGCCCGCCCGCCCAGCCTGACCTTGCTGGAGGGGCTGGAAGCAGGTGGTTGGCGATCGACGCATTCCCGGTGGACGATCGGTGCCGACGCCCGACCGGTTGCGGTCTACGAACTGACCCCGCCGTGAAGTCGCGAAGATCACTTCATCGGTGGAGCTTCAATTCCGGGCCCAACCGAGAAAGCCCAGTTCAAGCCGAGCGAATTTCCTTCCCGGACGGATGCGAGTTCCGCCGCCCGTTTGAAGTCGGGCGCCACGAGCACCAGCGTGCCGGGCTTGAGCGCCCGCAGGTGGGCGACCTCCGGTTTGTGTCCGTCCGAGGAGGCAACAGCGGACGCGCCGCCGTCGAGCAATGCCGTCGCGGCCCTCAATCCAACTCCTCGCCCTCGGGGGTGTAGATTTTCAGACCGTCGATCTGCGAGAGTGCCGCCTGCACAGTTTTGACTTCGAACGTGTCGACGACTTCGCGCCGCTGTCCGTTCGGTCCGCCGATCACGAATATCGCCTGGCCGCTCGGCACCCGCGTCTTGATCCCGACCGTCACGCCATCGCGGCCGGGGGCGGAGGTCTTCACTGCAAAAGGGGCCGGGCTCGGCGGGGCCAAGTCCTTCGGGACGGGCGCCGAAAGCGAGAGCACGGCGAGCGACAGACTGAGGGTGGAATTCACGCTATGATCCTTCGTGCGCAGGGAACTTCTCCATGACTGAAGTGACGAGCCTAGCAGTCCCCCGTGGCCCCCGCCAGTCCGATGGGCCTGCTCCCCGGCTCCGGCATCGGTTGGGAATTGTCGCCCACTTCGCAGCGCGACTGGCAGTAAGGGATTTCGCTTCGGCGGACCGCCTTCAGCGAATCACCTGCAGATTCGGCCGCCCCTCTTGCACGGCGATCGCCCCTTCCGCCGTCACGCTCGTCTCCCGCACGGACAAAACCTCCAGCTCTTTCGCCACCTTCAGGTGTGCAACGCCCAAATCCGTGACACGGCACCCGTCCAAATACAGAGCTTTCAAAGTCCGCATGCCCGCCAAGCGCTCTACACCGCTGTCCCCGACGCGGGTCTGGACGAGGTTCAAATACTCCAGAGCGACGATTTCGGAGATGTGCTGCATGCCGGCGTCGGTAATACGGGTCCCCCCGGCTTTCACGTACCCGAGTCCCTTGAGCTTTTTGAGGTGCACTAGCCCGGTGTCCGTCACCCGCGTGCTCTGGAACTCCAGTCGCCGCAATTGCGGCCATTCGGCGACCACCGCGAATCCGGCGTCGGTGATTCGCGTGCCTCCGAGCACGATCGTCTCCAAATCCGACAGCGGGCGAAGATGCTCCATTCCAGCGTCCGTGACCGGGCATCCGAGGAGTCCGACGAACTTCAACTCCGGGAACAACGGCAAAAGCCGGAGGCCTTCGTCCCCGACCGTGACGGATCGGAAGTCGACCTCGATCAGCTTGCGTTCCGGACCCTCCCCTTGCGTCTTGAGGAATGCCCCCGTTCTTTCCAATTCGGCCAACGCCTTTTCGCGATTGATAACCCGTCCGACCGTCGGTTGCGTCGGCGGCGATGGCTCTGAGGCGGGATCGGAGTGGCAACCCGCCCCCGCAACCGCCGCGACCGCGCCGAGGACAAGTGCGAGTGGATACGGGCGCATTCGAAATCCTCGCTCGTGGAATAAGGGCATGATGGCGTGGGGTGTTTGCCACTGCCATCCAACTCAACCGACCGGAAATGCGAGGAGGGGATCAGTTTGGCCATCGATTTCAACAAGTTCAACAACGTTCGGTGCTACTTCGATGCGGACATCGGCCTAAAAGCTAGTGCGTCACCGCACGAGTTCCTTTGGGTAGAGGAAGGCCAGCTTCTTTCTGGCGTCGGCCACCCGGAACGTCCAGACGATTTTGGCCCGCACC
>JAYTBD010000852.1:0-2796 GCA_043737155.1 Fimbriiglobus sp.
AACTGGGAACTGCCGCCGAAGTAGAGCCTTCCATGCCCGAGTTCGCTTGGCACATCCCGCGCGCGTTGGTCATGGGCATCGTCAACGTCACGCCCGACAGCTTCTCCGACGGCGGCCGATTCGCCGATCCCGACTTCGCCATTGCGCACGCGCTGCAATTGGTCGCCGACGGGGCGGACATTTTGGACATCGGCGGCGAATCGACGCGGCCCGGCGCGGAGGCGGTGCCATTGGACGAAGAACTGCGCCGCGTGATTCCGGTGGTCGAACGCTTGGCGAAGCGGACGGCGTGCCCCATTTCCATCGACACGAGCAAAGCCGAAGTGGCGCGGGCCTGCTTGGGGGTCGGCGCCACCATCGTCAACGATGTGGCCGGTCTGCGCGATCCGGCGATGTTGGAGGTGGTGGCCGAGTCCGGCTGCGGGGTCGTGGTCATGCATATGCGCGGCGATCCGCGGACGATGCAGTTGAACCCGGAGTACGGCGATGTCGTGCGCGAGGTGATGGACTACTTTGCGGAGCGAATCCGAACGCTGACCGACGCGGGGATCCGCCGCGAGGCGATCGCGCTCGATCCGGGCATCGGCTTCGGGAAGAAATTGGAACACACGCTGCGACAATTGAAGGAACTCCCGCGCTTGCAGGAGTTCGGATTGCCCGTTTGTTTGGGTGTGTCTCGCAAGGGGTTCCTTGGCCAGCTTACGGGGAGGCCGCGGCCGGAGCGATTGGCGGGGTCGTTGGCGGTGGCCTGCTTTGCGATGGCGCAGGGTGCAGCGCAGATTCTGCGCGTGCATGATGTGGCCGCGCACGCCGATGCGGTGCGGGTGTGGCGATGCGTTTCTTAACGTGTCGGAAAAATTGAAATTTGTCGCGGCATCGGATACAATCGCCGCAACGCAAATCACCGAGATCCACCGTGAGAACTCTGCTTGCACTCTTGCTGCTCGGCTCGGTGGCCCTCGCGGCTCCCGTGCCGAAGGCCGTCAAGACCGAGGACAAGTTCGAAGGCGTTTGGAAGCTCGAATTGAAAGTCAATCGCGGTCGGTTGATCGATTTCTCAAAGTCCGACAATTACATCTCGATCGATGCCAAAGGGCGCGGGACTTCGCACGCAAATCCCGAAGTCAAAGATGAAAAAAGCGGTGGGCGATTCGAGATCGACCGCGAACAGAAATGGTTCGACTACGTGGACGATACTTGGCCCAGTTCCAACTTGCTGTCCATCTACGAAATGGATGGCGATACGCTCAAAATCTGCAGCAGCCTGAAGGGAAACGCCGGTCGCCCGGTCAAGATGGCATCGGGGCCGAACCTGATGCTCGAGACTTGGAAACGCGTGAAGCCGGCGGAGAAGAAGTAACGCCCTCACTCCACCGCGACCCCGCACAACTCGATCTTGCGGTACAGCGAACTCAGGCCGATGCCCAGCCGCTTCGCGGCCTCGCGCTTGTCGGGGGTCTGCTTCAAGATCCGTTCGATGTGCGTCTTCTCCGCGAATCGGACCGCTTCCTCCAGCGTGTCCGGATCGCGCATCGCCTCGGCGCTCCAAAGCGTCTGCGGCAAGTCGGTGACCTCGATCAGCGGTGGCTCGCCCAACACTACGGCGCGCTGAATCGCGTTGTCCAACTCGCGGATGTTGCCCGGCCACGGGTACTTCAACACGCGCTGCATCGTCTCGTGCGACAGCCCCGCGAACGGCCGACCGGACTGCTGACAATGCTTTGTCAGTAGGAACTCGACGAGCGCCGGCAGATCTTCGCGGCGCTCGCGCAGCGGCGGCAACGTCAGAGCCACCACGTTCAAGCGGTAGAAGAGATCCTGCCGGAAGCGGCCCTCCGCGGCTTCTTTCGCCAAATCTTTATTCGTGGCCGCGAGGATGCGGGCCGCGACCTTCACCGGCTCGTTGGCGCCGACCGGCAGCACTTCCTTCTGCTCGATGGCGCGCAGCAGTTTCGCCTGCGTCGCAAGGGGAAGCTCACCGATTTCGTCGAGGAAGACCGTGCCCGCCCCGGCGTGGACGAAGACGCCGACGGAGTCGCGGTCGGCCCCCGTGAAGGCCCCCTTCTTATGCCCGAAGAGCGTGTTCTCAAGCAAGTCGCCGGGGATGGCGGCGCAGTTGACCGCGAGGAACCGGCCGTCGGTCGGCTTCGCCGCTTGGGCGAAGCGGTGGACGGCGCGGGCCAGCAATTCCTTGCCGGTACCGCTCTCGCCGAGGATCAGCACCGTGCTCGGCGACGGCGCGACGCGCTTGGCGAAGTCCATCACGGTCCGCATCGCCGGGCTTTGGCCGGTCACCATCTCGGCGCTGTCGGCGACGCGGTTCAACTCGCGCCGCAGCCATTGGTTCTCGCGGTGCATGTCGCGCTGCTTCAAGAGGCGCCGGATCTTGCCGTGGACTTCGCGGAGCAGGATCGGCTTCATGAGGTAATCGTGGGCACCCTTCTGGAATGCTTCGATGGCCGTATCGACGGTGGCGTACGCGGTGATGAGGATGACGAACGTTTCCGGGCTGATGCGCGACAATCGCTCGAGGACTTCGATGCCGTCGAGCTTGGGCAGGTTGATATCGCAGAGCACGAGATCGAAGAAGCGGTCCCCGGCAAGGGTGAGCGCTTCTTCCCCGGAGCCGACGGCGCGGACGTCGTAGCCCTCCTGCTGGAGGAATTCGGCGAGGGTATCGCGGATGACGGGTTCGTCATCGCAGACGAGTATGGCGGGCGGGGTGGTCATGGGGTCATTCTAGGTTTTGCCCCCCTGTCCGCTTCGCGAACTCTGAGCCGGGTTGCGTGAGCGCCC
>JAYTBD010000853.1:0-2795 GCA_043737155.1 Fimbriiglobus sp.
GGACCGTGCGAAGTCAGTTTGACGAGGGCCAGCGCGACCGCGATCACGGGGATCGCGAGCAACAAGAGCGCACTGGCCAAGGTGTAATCGAGCACGACCTTCAACGCGTATTCGGGCCGCACGGGGATGACCGCGGGGCGGGTCGTCCATCGGGCTCGGGAGCCGGGGTTGGACAGTCGCTGGTACAACGCGGTCCTCGCAGTGCTCCGGGTCAGGGAAGTACTCGACGGGCTGGCGGTTTTCATCGGCATTCGAACCCTCGTATCCGCCGGCGCATCGGGGCACCGGGGTCATCCGAACATTGATTACCGGGGCGCCCGCAGCGTCCCGGCGTACTGGACCAACACTTCCGCGACGACCGCTTTCACGGCCGCCGATTCGCCCGCCGGCCGCTCGTCTTCGCGGCTCGGCTCGGGGGTCACGATGTACAACTTGTACAGCTCGTTCGCCCGCAAGTACGGCAAATGCAACCGGGGCGACCCGGGCACATCCCATTCCCCATCGACCGACCAGCACCAGCGAATCCGTTGCCGATCCACCGTGGTCGCCGATTTTTTCTCGTACACCGCCACCATCATGTTCGCCTGGCCGCCGCCGGGGAGTTCGACCGTTTCTCGCTTCGGCGCTTGCACCGTCTTGTAGCCGCTGCCGGGGTAGCAAACATCCGGCGTGTGCGTCGAGACCGCGCCCGGCGGACCGGAAGTAATCGAAACGACCACCGCACCCGGTTCGGCGTTCGGATAGTTGTAGCGCCGGCAGGTCACGCGGCTCCGCTCCTTGATGGGCAGTTCGCTCGCCACATCTTCTTGCGTTGCCGCCCCGACCTTCAGCACTTGATCGTGGATGGCTTCCGCCCGACTCACCGGCGGGGACAGCATCGACCAGCGGTGGGTCGCGGCCCCGTGAACCACGGCACCGCCCGCCACCAGAATCACGGTCATTATGAGGACTGGCGTTCGTTTCATAGCATCAAATTTATGCTGAGGGTGATGAAATTAGTGAGTGTGACGATATTTCCGACACGTCTTGCCTCGCTTAACACAGGGCTTCTTGTGTTGAAGCTCCGACGTACACGATCCCGGAATAGGGAATCTCCATCGTCGCAATCCGTTCCGCGGCCCGTTTCACCAAGGGAATACGCGATTCGCGATACTGGGCGCACAGCAGAACGACCTCCGAACGACGGGCGACTTCGACCGATTCCGCGGCCGTGAGCAGCGCGTGTCCGTGGAGTACGATGCAGTCGAACGGTTCCTTCAACCGCACCAGCAGCGCGTCGAGGCGACCGCCGACGGCGGCTTGCCGTGCCTCGTCGGACCACTTGCCCGCGGGCAGAAGGTGCAGCCCGTTCGGCAGCGTTTGGATCGTCTTGCGCAAGTCGGCTTCGCCGCGGAGCAACTCGCACACTCCGAGCGTGTTGGCCACCCCGGCGAAGCTGTGCATCGACGGTTCGCGGAGATCGAAATCGACGAGCAGCGTTTTGTACCCGGCTTGGGCCAAGCTGCTGGCGAGTCCGAAGGCGGTGAACGATTTGCCCTCGTCGCCGAGGGCGCTCGTCACGGTGACGGTCGTCGCGCCGCGGTTGAGCCACGTCTGGGCGAAGTAGGCCCGGAGTTTATCGATGGCTTCATTCACATCGCCGCGCTTGATCGGATCGCGCGCCGTCGCGGCGTCGGGCACCCACGGCACGACCGCGACCACGGGCGTGGCGCAGGCGGTCTTCATTTCGCCGAGCGAGCTGACTTTGCGCGCCCGCGATTCGTAGGCGACGACGAACGCGCCGACGAGGGCGAAGCCCATCAACCCGGCGAACACCGCCGCGATGATTTGCTTCTTGGTGTCCTTCTGCATCGGCGGCGAGGCGGCGTCGCGCACCTTGACGCGCGGGGGCAACTTCGCATCGTACTCGGCCGCGATGAGTTGGGCCGTGACCCGTTCGTACAGCTTCTCGTGCGAGAGATAATCGACCGTCGAAGGCTCCATCATCGCGAGGCCACTCTTCTTCGCTTCGGGCGAGCGCGGGTCGCTCGGCGGGAAGCTCGTTTCGGCGAGTTCCTTGTTCGCTTGTTCCCACTGCTGCTTGGCGATCTTCTTTTCTTCGGTCAGCTTCACGATGGCGTTCTTGGTGAAGTTGAGCGTCTGATTGAGGCCGATAAACGCCGGTTCGCGCTTGGCGAGTTCGACGGTCTTCGCTTTCGAGTCGAGGATCAACTTCGCATCGATTTCGGCCCGCTCCGCTTTGCGGCCGAGGGCGGTCACGCGCGGGGAACTCGGATCGTTCACGCTGTCGATGAGGTGCTTGTAATCGCGGCGGGCGAGCTCGGCTTCGAACTTCGCTTTCATATAGTCCGGGTCGTTCTTGGCGAGTTCGACCGAGTCCGTCCCGACGGGGTTGTCCATCAGAGCCTTCATCGCCTTCTCGGTGGCCATCAACAGCGCTTCCTTCTCGCGGATGTTCAGATCGTAGGAGGGGAGCTCCGTTTCGAGCTTGGCGACCCGCGACACCAGGATCGGGAACTTGGCCTGCTTCACGCGCTCCGGATCGGCGGGGGTCAGTGCGGCGACCGCGGGTATCACGGGTTCGCCGGGCACCGGTGTCGGCACCGGCCCATTGACACCGGGGACACTCGAATGATCGGGACGGGCCGCCGTCTTGCCCTTCATGATCCCTTCGAGGCTGACCTTGGCCGCTTGCAACTGGGTGAGGATGGCGGTCTTCTGATCGGCTTCTTTCTGCACGACTTCGCGCATGTACGCCGCGGTGATGGCCACGATGATGCGCTGCACGTCCTCGG
>JAYTBD010000854.1:0-2794 GCA_043737155.1 Fimbriiglobus sp.
CAGCTCGGGCAGCAGTTCGCCCGGCACGCTCAGCAGCTGGATCGGCCCGAGGTTGACCAGGACTATCTCGGTCTCGAGGTACTTCGCGCCCATCACCTCCCGTGCTGATCGACTTGGCCCACATCACCGATGGCGGCGACGCTGTGCGCGGCCGGCGAAGGGCGACGGGGGTCCGCGGTTGAACGCGATGCGGGTCGTGCCGCGGACTGGCAGGCCCTGATCACCACCGCCTACGGCCTGATCGTTGCCATCCCGACCCTGCTGCTGTACCGCTTCCTCCAGGGTCGCACCGGGCGCATCGTCGGCGAGATGGAGGAGGACGCGATGGGCATCGTCAACCTGCTCGAGGACAGCCGCCGCGGCCGTCGGGCCGAGCGGGCCGAGCCTCAAAAATTCCTGTGCGAACATCTCCCAGTCGTCACGGTCGGGGCCTTTTCCCGCCTCGGAGATTTCCTTGAAGTCGATTGCCATTGATTAGCCCCGCTTACGAGATTTCTTCGGACCACGAATTGCGAAACCGCTCCCGTTGGGCCTAATCTTCAAAAGCGTCTCCTCGGCCCGAGCGACCACAAAACGTCTAGAATGGTTGAAGCACATCACAGCAAATTCATCCGGATTTGTCACCTTGAGAAAGGTTGGATAATCCGCATCGGCGTTCTGGACGCCGTAGAACATTTTGTTATGCGCGATTGGGACCGCGAATAACGGGAACAAATCGGGAAGCGCGATCAAATCATCGCCCTCGCATACACCGACGCACCACCGGACGCCCCGCTCGTTGAAGTCTTTGCAGTCCTGGAGCGTCAGAAGTTGGATCATCACATCAGCGTCCGCTCTCGTCTCGTCTCCTTCGGCTGAATACATGGCGAAGCCCTCATGTTCATTCTCATCCTTCTCCGCTTGCGGAAATTGATCGCGCACTTGCTCCGGAAGAACATATGGCCGGGGCGGGCAAGCATACACTCGCACTCTAGAGCGGACCAGCGCCCAATACTGCGTGATTGCATCCTGGGAAAGTTTGATTTCGTGCACGCCTGTGTTCAGGGCCTCATTTGCTCGGGCTACCTCTTTGTAGAAATTTTCCTCGATAGGGTGCGATGTTAGCTCTTCTTTTTGGCTCCAAAGCCGATCTGCGCAGAATGGACTAATTGCGGTCGGGTGAAACGGTCTGGTGCGCGGAAAGCCTTTGTGCAGAACGCAGACCTTCCGATCACTCCTGGAAAACCATGACAAGTGCTCGCGCGGAATCAGGTGCTGCCCCTTAGTAAGCCCGTAAGGGTTCCCGTCAAGGGTTCGACGAGATTCCAGGTGGTTCACATCGTCAAGTTGATCAATGTCCTTCAAGTCGGGACCAACCGTGAGGGTTTTCTCGTAGTCCCAAAGGGCTTTGATCTGGCCCTGGACACGGGCCATGGCTGCAAATTCCGGAAACGTTTCCGACGATCCCCGGGTCCGGTAAATCGTTGTATTACGAAACTTGGACCACGGAGTCCTACGCGGCGGGGGCGGGGGCTTCGGAGTCTTGGGTGGCTTCGGAGTCGTCATTCGTCACCGAATCTTGGTTGTCCATCGTATCTGTCCTCCGCGCCGCTGTCGCCAGAGGTTAGAGCATCGCGGTTAAGAAGTTTCAGGTGGGAATTTTGGCGGCGGGCCGAGTTCCCGGTGGGCTATGGTCCACGGATGTGGGCCGAGTGGTGAACATGGAGCGCGGCCCCGAAGCGCGGCCCCGGACTGCTTCAGTCGTCGAGTTCTGGAACGTGTTGCACGATGGCGGTGCCCGGTGGAGATCTCCTCGGCCGCCTTGGCCGTGCGAGCAACATGCAGGGGTCGAGCGCGACGCCGGAGCGCGCGGTCACACCGAATCCTCGCCGCGCTTAAGCGGTTCAAAGCGGGAATTTGGGGGCGAGGGTGAGTACGGAGCGGCCCGATGAGCTGCGGCGGAGCCCGCTGGTCGACACTCCACTGCCCGACCTCGCGCCACAGATCGGGTCCGGGGCAGTTGGCCTTGCGCGCGTCGATGTGCCTGTGTGCGATCACAGTAGTGATCGTAGGCCACCGCTCGACGAGCATGCGAACGGCCCATCCCGAGAAGGCGGTCTGATGCAGGACGATCGCCCGCACCTCGGACGCGGGCCGGGTGCGGACGCGGTACTCGGCAGGTGCCTGGGCGGTGAGGTCGATGATCTGCGGGGTCACGCCCGCAGACTTGCCGTCAGTTGGTCATCGAGCCGGCGGCGAAGACCCGCACGGCGCGGTTCCTCGCCGACGCGATGGCGATCCCGGCGACGGATCGCTGACGGCACGGGAGTGTCCGACGTCCGGCCCGGGCCGTCCGTGCGCGCTCAGCCGCGATCGAGCTTGAGGTTCTCGATCACGCTCGCACAGTCCCCGGGACACGCGTCGCCGACCTTCCCATAGTCAAGCGGTATGTCGGCCTCGAAGAGCAGCGCGCCCTCGTGCTCGATGCGCACCGCGAGGGTCGCGGGCACGTCATCCTGAAAGTCGACCCAGATCTGCTCGTGGGGCGCGTCCTCCGATCCGAACAGCGGCGTCCACACGTCGCCGCGCGCCGGATCGCTGCACTTCGCCGACTTGCCCGCGGGCCCCACGTCGCAGGTGACCGAGGAGAGCACCCCGTCGGCGGTCACGTCGACGACATAGTGGCCGGCCTGCAGCGGCCCGCCGCCTGGCTCAACGAAAATCGCACGCGCCAGCGGGACGCACTCCTCGTCGGTGCACGGGTGGCAGCCGACAGGGACGGTGAGCAGGGCCAGCGCCGCCGAGGCGAGCGAGA
>JAYTBD010000855.1:0-6887 GCA_043737155.1 Fimbriiglobus sp.
GGCGGCGGCGGCGGGGGCGGTGCCAGCAAAGCCAACTTCAGCGACATCGGCTTCGCGTGCACCACGAACGTCGCATCGACCTCCCTGTTCCTCCGCTGCGTCAACGGCAAACCCATTCCCAAAGCCACACTCCACGTCCGCAAACAGGGAGAGACGCCGCAGGAGTACTACACGATCACCCTCACGGACTGCCTCGTCTCCAGCTTCCAAACCAGCGGCAGTGACGGTTCCGGCTCGCAGCCGACGGAAAGTTTCTCGCTCAACTACGCGAAGATCGAGTTCGAGTACAAGCCGCAGAAAGCCGACGGGACCCTCGACACCGCGGTCAAGGCGGGCTGGGATCTCAAAGGCAACGCCAAGGTCTAATCGGGTTTCTCAACGGGGCCGGCCTTCCGGCCCCCTTTTGCGTCGGAGGTTTCACGATGACCGCCAGCGAATTTTTCGAAAGCGGAAAGCTCCGCGATGCCATCGCCGCCCAGATCGCCAAAGTCAAAGCGCAGCCGGCCAACAACCCGGCTCGCTTTTTTCTGTTCGAGCTGTTCCTCTTTTCGGGCGAACTCGACCGCGCCCGCAAGCAACTCGACGTCCTCCGCTACGACGACCCCCAGCACCTCGCGGCCATCGAGCAATATCGCAACGCCATGGACGCCGAAGTGAAGCGCCGCGCGGTCTTCGCGGGCACCGAACAACCCAAAGGGCTGACCGACGGACCCGCCCACGTCCAGCAGCGCTTCGAGGCGCTCCCCTATCTGGTCCGCGGCGAGATGGGCGAGGCCAGGCGCCGCTTCGACGAAGCGAATGCGACCGTGCCCAATTTGAAGGGGACGCTCAACGGCCTCCCGTTCGAAGGGATTTTCGACGCCGACGAGCGCTTCGGCACCGTCCTCGAAGTCTTCGGTTCCGGCGGCGTGTACTCTTGGGTGCCCCTCGAAAACGTCGAATCGATCACGATGAATCCCCCGGCCGCACCGCGCGACATCCTCCTCCGTCCCGCCAACCTCGTCCTCAAGGACGGCATCGACGGCGATGTTCTGCTACCCGCGCTCTACCCGGGCTCGTGGCAATCGGCCGATGAAGAATTGCAGCTGGGACTGGCCACCGATTGGCAAGGACGTGAAGGCGAAGTGATCCGCGGTCTGGGCTTGCGCCAGTTCATCGCCGGAACCAACCCGCAGCCGATGACGAACCTCCGGCAGATCCGATTCGATGCTTAGCGGTACGTTGAAGCCGATTTGTTAGCCGGACGCGCCAGCGACGGTGGCGAATGAGATGCTCGATGACCCGGACAAATTGAGTTGACCCAATCGTAGCCGTCGCTGGCGCGTCCGGCTAACGGGATTGGCCAACGGACTGAATTGAGAATACCCAATTCGAGGCCGCCGACCGATGCCGCCGCCCGCCCCGCCCAAAAAAGGACTCCAGCCGAGCATCGTCGATCGATTGCTCGATCCCGAGTCGGCCGGCAACTCGATCATCACGGGCTACACGGTCGAAAAGATGTACCAAGCCGTGCGCCGCGATCTCGAGAACTTGCTGAACACCCTGCACTCGTACCACAACTTCCCGGAGCAGTACCCCGAGACGCGCGACTCCGTCGTGACCTACGGCCTGCCCGACCTCGCGTCCCTGGAATCGATCTCGAACGAGCAGCGCACGCACATCGGCAAGCTCATCAAGCGGGCGATCAACCACTTCGAACCCCGGTTGAAGACCGTGAAAGTGACTTTGCTGAAGATCGACGATACGGCCCGGATGTCGGTGAAATTCAAGATCGAAGCCCGCTTGACGGTCGATCCCGCGCCCGAGGTCGCCTTCGACACGATCCTCGACGTGGGCACCGGCAAATACGAAGTGCAGGCCAGCGGATGAGCGATTCCCTGTTCCGCCATTACGAATCGGAACTCTTCTTCATCCGCAAACTCGCCCAGGAGTTCGCGAAGAAGTACCCCGCCGCGGCCAGTCGGCTCCAGCTCGAACCCGACCGCTCGACCGACCCGCACGTCGAGCGCTTGATCGAATCGTTCGCCCTGCTCACGGGGCGCATCCGCAACAAGATCGAAGATGAATTCCCCGAGTTGACCGAGGCGATCCTGTCGGTCGTCTATCCGCACGTGCTCGCGCCGATCCCGTCGTTCGCGGTCGTGCAGTTCCAACTCGATGCGTCGCGCGGCACCCCGGACGGCGTGCGGATCCCGGTCCGCAGTCCGCTCAACACCGACCGCGTCGGCGATACGAGTTGTCGCTACCGGACCTGCTACCCGCTCACCCTTTGGCCGATCGCGCTGGCCGAAGCCAAGCTATACCCGCCGCCATTCCCACCGGGGTTGAACCCGCCGGTGCGGGCCACGGCCGCACTCCGACTGCGATTGCAGGCGACCGGGCAATTGGCGTTCGACGCCCTGAAGATCGACCGACTGCGCTTCCACTTGGTCGGCGAGAACGCGCTGGTCGCCCCGCTCTACGATTTGATTTTCAACCACGCCCTCGAAGTCGCGTTCGTCGATCCGGCTAAGCCGAAGAACGCGGTGGTCCTCCCCGCCAAGGACGTTCTCCTCCCGGTCGGGTTCGATCCGTCCGAAGCGATCATCCCCTTCCCGGCCAACGTCTTCCCAGGCTACCGGCTGCTCACGGAGTACTTCGCTTACCCGGCCAAGTTCCTCTTCGTCGATGTGGCCGGGTGGGACGCCGTGCGGGCCGCGCTCGGACCGGTGAAGCAGATCGACGTGATCATTTTCTTGAACCGCTCACACCCGCGCCTCGAACAATTGCTCGAACCGAATTTGCTGCGGATGGGCTGCACCCCCGCTGTGAATCTCTTCGAACACACCGCCGAGCCGATCCCCCTCACGCACACCCGGCCCGACTACCGCGTCACTCCGGAGGTCGGCCACCCGGCGTCGTTCGAGATTTATTCCATCGAAGAGGTCACCGGCGCCGGCACGGGCGTCACCGACCGCGATTACCGGCCCTTCTACCAGTTCCGCCACGGCCGGGACCGCGAGAATACCAAGTCGTTTTGGTACTCGACCCGACGACCGAGCCTCGCTGCCGATGACAACGGCACCGACGTCCACCTGCATCTGGTCGACGGCGACTTCGATCCGACGAGCGACGAAAAAGAAACCGTCATAGTGCGCACCCTCTGTACAAACCGCGATCTACCGTCCCGGCTCCCGCGCATCGGCGATGAGATGCGCTTCGAGCCGGCATTCGCCGCGCCCGGCGCGAAGGTGCGCTGCGTGCGCAATCCGACCGGATCGCTGCGGGCCGCGACCCCGAAGGGGCGTTACTGGCAACTGATCTCGCACCTGAACCTGAATCACTTCTCGCTCACCGGAGACGAGGACGGGTTGGCGGCGCTCAAGGGGTTGCTGCAGCTCTACGACTTCACCGATCCCATCGCGGAACCCCAAGCGGCGGCGCTGGCCCGGCAATCCATCGACGGCGTAGTCGGCATCGGCTCCAAACGCGTGACCGGCTGGGTCGGCCCCGGGGAACTCGGGGGCTTCGCCCGCGGTTTGGAAGTCCGCCTCGAACTCGACGAGACGAAGTTCGTCGGCAACAGCGGCTACCTCTTCGCCAGTGTGCTCGAGCGGTTCTTCGGTTTGTCGGTGTCGATCAATTCGTTCTCGCAGTTGGTGGCGAGGTTCCGCCAACGGGAGACGGATTTGAAACGCTGGCCCCCGCGGTCGGGCGACCGGCCATTGCTGTGATTTGAAACAACAACCACGAAAAGCACGAAGAACACGAAATGGGACAGAATCGGAGTGTATCCGAGGATTGAATTCGATCTGTTTCGTGGCCTTCGTGATTTTCGTGGTTGACTGACGAGTTCGATATGCCCTCTGTCCGCGATCTGCTATTCGAGAAACCCTACGAGTTCGACTTCTTCGCGGCGGTGCGGGCGCTCGAGCGGCTGCAGCCGAAGAAGCAAGCGATCGGCGGCGACGCCGCGCCCGACGAGGAAATCGCCCGCTTCCGACCGCTGCTGTCGCTCTCGTTCCCGCCCAGTCAGATCGTCGAATTCGAGGTCGCCACCAACGAGCGCGCGATGCCGCTGCTCACGGTCACCTTCTTCGGGCTGTACGGCATCAGCGGGGTGCTGCCGACGCATTACACGCAGATGATGCTCGACCTCGTCCGCGATGTGCGCGGGCCCGAACGCCGCTCGCTGCGCGATTGGCTCGACTTATTCAATCACCGACTCACATCCCTATTTTACCGGGCGTGGGAGAAGTACCGATTCACCATTCCGTACGAGCGCGGCGAGGCGTTCCTCCGCGAGCCGGATACCTTCACGCTCGCGATCCGCAGCCTGATGGGGCTCGGCTCGGCCGGGCACCGAGGGCGACTACAAGTCCGGGCGCCGGCGCTCGGCGAAGCCGCGGCGCAATGGGAATGGGGTGCGACCGTCGAGCGCGGGAAGACCGATGCGTCGATGCTGGCCAAGATCGACGACCTCGCGCTGATGCGCTACGCCGGCTTCTTCGCCCAGCGCCCGCACAACGTGCAGAACTTGGAAGCCTTGCTCGCCGATTATTTCCAACTGCCGGTGATCGTAGAATCGTTCCGCGGTCAGTGGCTGGCGATCGCCGAGAGCAATCAGACGCAACTCGGGAGCTTCGGCACCCTCGGTGTGGACGCGGTCGCCGGGGAGCGTGTGTGGGATGTGCAATCGCGCTTCCGCGTCCGCCTCGGGCCGCTGACATTCGAGCAATTCACCGAGTTGCTCCCCGACCCCGAACCGGTGCGCGCCCGCAAATCGCTCTACCTCGTGATGCAACTCGCGCGCACGTTCGCCGGGCCGGAGCTCGACTTCGATCTGCAATTGGTGCTCGCCGCGCCGGAAGTCCCCGAGGTGCGACTCGCCGACGGACCGGGGATCGGCCCGCGGCTCGGGTGGAATCTCTGGCTCATCAGCGGCACGCCCCCGGCCCCCGTATCCGACGCCGTCTTCGAAAGCGACTGGATCACCCAACTGCTCTAACACCGTCTACCACCCCGAACCTTTGGAGACTCAATGCCGTCGATCAACGCCCGTGCCCTCTTCGACAAGCTCAACGCCACCTGCACCAAGGCCCTCCAATCCGCCGCCGGTTTGTGCCTGTCACGCACGCACTTCCACGTCGAGCTCGAGCATTGGCTGCTGACGCTCATGGATCAGCCGAACACCGATTTGCCGGTGATCTTCCGGCAGTTCAACGTCGACGCCGCGCGGGTGAAGGCGGAACTGAACGCGGCGCTCAATCGCTTCAAGACCGGCAACGGTCGGGCGCCCGACTTGAGCACGGAAATCCTCGACCTCTCCCGCGAAGCGTGGGTGTTGTCGTCGCTCGAATACACGGCGACAAAAGTACGCTCGGGGTATCTCCTCGCGGCGGCGTTGAATGACCGGATGCTGTCGATGCGACTGAAATCGTCGAGCGCCGAACTCGGCAAGATACCCGAAGAGCGTCTCTTCAAGGAAGTCCGCGAGTTGCTTCTGAAATCCAAGACGGAGGAGAACGAACAGGAAGCCGTGGCCCGCGCGTCGTCGCCCGATGCCGGGGCTGCTGGCGATCCGCCGTCGCCGAGTTCCAAGACGCCCTCGCTCGATCAATACACGAACAACCTGACCGAGAGCGCCCGCGCCGGCAAGATCGACCGCATCCTCGGCCGCGATGCCGAGATCCGCATGGTCATCGATATCCTCACGCGGCGCCGGCAGAACAACCCGATCCTCACCGGCGAAGCGGGCGTTGGCAAGACGGCCGTGGTGGAAGGGCTGGCCCTCCGCATCTCGCAAGGCGATGTCCCGGATATCCTCAAAAACGTGGAGTTGCGCACGCTCGACCTCGGCCTGCTCCAAGCCGGGGCGGGGGTGAAGGGCGAATTCGAGAACCGCTTGAAGTCGGTCATTCAAGAGGTGAAGTCGTCGCCGACGCCGATCATCCTGTTCATCGACGAAGCCCATACGCTCATCGGTGCCGGCGGCCAAGCGGGCCAGAACGACGCCGCGAACTTGCTGAAACCGGCGCTCGCGCGCGGGGAACTCCGCACCATTGCGGCGACCACCTTCGACGAATACAAGAAGCACTTCGAAGGCGACCCGGCGTTGAAGCGCCGCTTCCAAGAAGTCCGCGTCGACGAACCGGATGAAGCCAAAGCGATCCGCATGCTGCGCGGCGTCGCCGAGGTCATGGAGAAGCACCACAAGGTCCGCATCCTCGACGAGGCCATCGTCGAAGCCGTACGTTTGGGCATCCGCTATTTGCCCGAGCGCCAGAACCCGGACAAAGCGGTGAGCCTCTTGGACACCGCCTCGGCTCGCGTGAAGCTCAGCCAAGGGGCCACGCCGCCGGCGCTCGAAGATGTCATCCGCGAGATCGAGCACCTCAACATCGAGATCGCGTCGCTGAGCCGGGAGAACGCCGGTTGGACCGATCACGCCGACCGTCTCGGGGATTTAAAATCGGCTCTCGCGGTCTCCGAGAAGAAGAAGGGCGAACTCGAAACGCGTTTGAAGGCCGAGCGCGACCTCGTGATGGAAGTCCGCAAGCTGCTCACCGAAGCCGAAAAATCGGGCGCGGAGACCGCCCCGCAGAAAGCCGAACTCGGCCGCTTGCGCGCCGAACTCGCCCGATTGCAAGGCGAGTCGCCGCTCGTGTCGGCGGTGGTCGACGGTGCCGCCATCACCCAAATCGTCGGCGGTTGGACGGGCATCCCCGTCGGCAAGATGGTCCGCAACGAAATCGAAACCCTCCTGAATCTCCACGATCGCATGGCCGAGCGCGTCATCGGTCAAGATCACGCGCTCAAGGCCATCGCCGAGCGCATCCGCACGGCCCGGGCCGATCTCGCCGATCCGCGCCGGCCCGTCGGCGTTTTCCTGCTCGTCGGCACCTCCG
>JAYTBD010000856.1:0-2792 GCA_043737155.1 Fimbriiglobus sp.
AAGGGGAAAGACGGCAAGGACATCAAAGGCGATTGCGTTTTCGTCGGCGAAGACGGGATCATCGTGGTCGGCCGGAGCGAACTCCGCGGCATCGACCAGGAGTTGTTGAAGGCGCCGCTCGGAGACCGGGCGAAACGCGTGATGGTGAGCACCGACCACAAAGCGAACTGGCTCGACGCGATCAAGTCGCCGAAGCTCGGGACGATCTGCACGGCGGAGACGGGGCATCGCAGCGCGACGATTTGCCACCTGACGAACATCGGCTACCGCCTGCACCGCAAGTTGAAATGGGACCCGGCGAAGGAACTCTTCGTCGGCGACGAAGCGGCGAACAAGGAGCTGAGCCGGACGCCGCGCGACAAATGGAAGGCGTGATGGGCTGGCACTCCGTATCGTTCACCGAATGAAACGCGACGGGGTGACGCCTTACGGTTGGATGCTGGTGAGCTGCGGCTGGTTCTCGGCGATGGGAGTGCTGGCGCACGGCCTCAAGGAGTCGTGCGACTGGCAAGCGGTCGCGTTCGCCCGCAGCGCGTTGGCCACGCTATTCGCGTTGCTACTCGCGCTCGCCGCAGGGATACCGCTCGTTTTCTTGCGGCCGCGCGTCCTGTGGATCCGCAGCCTCGCCGGCAGCAGCAGCATGATCGGTACGTTCTACGCCCTCATGCACTTGCCCGTGTCCGACGTGCTGACGCTGACGAACACCTACCCGATCTGGGTGGCGATTCTGTCGTGGCCGTTGGCCGGCGAACGACCGACCCTGCCGGTGTGGGGGGCGGTGGTCTGCGCCGTCGCCGGGGTCGCCATCACGCAGAACGCCGATTTCTCGCAGTTGGAAGCGGCGCACTTCGCGGCGTTGTTCGCGGCGTTCTTCACCGCCATCGCCATGCTCGGTCTGAACCGCCTGCACGGCGTCGCTTCCCTCGCAGTCGTCGTGCACTTCTCGGCGGTCAGCACCGTCGTTTGCTCGATTGCGTATTTTGCCTTCGAGACGCCCATCGGCACCGAACATCAAATGGAATCATCGGTCCTATTGCAGATGCTCGCGGTCGGCGTCACGGCGACGGTCGGCCAGGTGTTCCTCACCAAGGCTTATCGGAGCGGTTCGGCCACGCGGGTCTCCGTCGTGGGGTTGTCGCAAGTGGTGATGGTGATGCTTTACGAAGGCATGGTCGAAGGCCGGCACTTCGAACCGCGCCAGATTATCGGCACGGTGCTGGTACTCGGGCCGACGGCGTACCTCATGGTCCGCGAACGCCGGCGGGCGTCGGCGCCGGTTGTGGAACCGATCCAATCGGGGTGAGCTTTCACTTCGCTTCCGGGTAGCTCAACTTGCGTTCGGGATCGAGGAAGCGCGCGTACAGCACGGCTTCCGCTTCGGCGGTGACGATCCTCAGCGTGTGCTCCCCCGCCGGTAGAACAACATCGAAGCCGTCGGTATCCGGCTGGATCGCCTTGCCGGTGCCATTTCCTTTGCCGAGCGGTTTGCCGTCGAGTTCCACAGTGAAAGCGGAACTCGACCCGATCAGCAGCTTTGTTTTGAGTTCCTTGCTCGCGGTGAATTTCGCTTCGACCCCCCCACCCTTTGTCAGCGCAATCCGCCCCGGCACGCCCACGGACAGCGGCTTACCGGCGACCGTCACATCCGTGAGGTACGGGCTGTTCATGGCGTAGCGGAGCAGGTCGCGGAAGTCCTGCGGGGTCATCCCGGCGGTCAGGCCTTCGGGCATCATCGACTTCTCCGTGATCTTCACGGGGCCGTCCAAATCCTTCTTGGCGATCTTCTTCAGCACGCCGTTTTCGATCTTCAGCGTGAGGAACGAATCGTCTTCCTCGGCGAGCACGCCTTGGATCGCTTGGCCGTCGAGCGTGTTGGCGGTGCGCAGGAAGTACGGCGCGCCGATGACGCGGTTCGGATCGATGACGTTGGCCAAGATGTACTCGATATCCCGGGCGGCGCCGTCGAGCGGCGGGCCGACGTCCTGCCCTTGGCCCTCGAATTTATGGCACTTCTGGCACTGATTCTCGAAGACCTTCTTGCCGCGGGCGAAGCTGGCCGGGGAGGAGTACAGCTCGGTGCGCGTCTTGGCGATGAGCTTGTTCAACTCGTCCGGGGTCGGCCGGGTGCGGCCCCACGCCTTCTCGATGAGGGCGTTGATGTCCTTGTCGTTGAAGGCCTGCATCTTCAGCACGGTGTTGTCGGTGAGTACGGTGCGTTCGATCTTTTTGTCGCCCATGGCCGTGAGCAAAGCCTTGGCTCCCTCCTTGCGCGATGCCAAGCTGTTGGCGAGGTCGCCGTGCAATTCCTTGGGATATTTGGCCCAAAACCCTAGCACCGTGGCGGTGAGTTTGGCATCGTTGACGTTGGCCAGTTGCCGGGCCGCTTCGAGGCGGAGCGAGGAATCTTTCTCTTCGCGGCGGAGGGTTTTTTCGATGAGCGTCGCGCTTTCGGGGTGCCGCAACTGAACGAGTTCACGCAGGGCTTGGACAAGTTCGTCCGAATTCGTTCCTTTCATGAGTGTGTCGTAAGCCCGCTTCATGGCTTCCGGATCGCGGAAGCTCACGGCGAGCTTGTTCACCAATCCGACGAGCTTGGCTTCCTTCCGCAGTTCCGTTTGCAGCGCGGCCCAAGTTACCGGTGCATCGACGGTACGCCCGGCGAGCGCGATCGCCAAGCCGTCGAGCGCCTTCTCACGGGTGTTGGTATCGGGCACATCCTTGACGAACTTCAAGCAGAGCGCGAGGTCATCGGCGTTGTTGGTGGCGACGAGCCGCCGCATGACTTTGGGCAC
>JAYTBD010000857.1:0-6879 GCA_043737155.1 Fimbriiglobus sp.
ATCTGCAAAACGCGGCCGGCTTCTACGATGACCGGGCGGGGTTGGGCTCCGCATTCAATGCGGAAGTCGCCGTATTCGTATCGATTATCGAAGCCAATCCGCAAGGATTCTGCCGAGCCCCGGGGTGTCCGAGGGGGCGGGATATCCGCGTCGTGAAGATCGGACGGTTCGACTACTTGCTTTACCACGAAGTGCTGCCGACGGAAGTGGTCATCATCGCGATCACGCACGCCAGCCGGAATGATCGCGGCTGGCGCAAGCGAACGGTTTGACTCAGCGGTTCGTCACGATCGATCCCGCCCCTTGGACCACATCTTTCAACTTCGGAACCGGCGCTCCCCGGTAGTAATTGCGGCGGACCGTATTCCCGTAGAAGTGCAACGGACGATAGGGCCGTTCCAGCATCGGTGTCGCTTCGATCTGATCCCGCAGCTCGCCGCGGGCGATGATGACGCCGAGCCAGCCCGGTTCCGTCGTGGGAGGCGGAGGAGAGGCTTGGATCGCCGACGCGACGATCACGAATGCAAAAACGACCGCGAGAAATTTGGAGAGCGTCATGGGGTTGTGCCTCTTTCTTGAGTGAATTGTATCTTAGGACGGGTGACATCGGCGGAGTTGCGCCGAGTCGTGACCAGTCGGCGCAGACTTCGCACCTCCGATGCCGCAAAACTGCTAAAGTTGAAGGGCCGACCTTTCCTCCGCCTCCCCGAGGTATCCCATGCGTCATATCCCCATTCCGACGGTGTTGATTTGGCTCGCCGGCGTCGCCGCGGGTGCGGATCTATCGGATGCGCCGAAACCTCCGGCGGGCTTTCCGAGCTTCAAGGTCCAAGAGATCGACGCGGGTTTGAAGATCGGCTACGCGGTGATCGCCGCCGATATCGACGGCGATGCGAAGCCGGATATCGTCGTGGTCGATCAGCACAAAGTCGTTTGGTACCAGAATCCGACGTGGAAGAAGCGGGTGCTCCTCGACGGGAAGACCAAACCGGACAACGTCTGTATCGCGGCTCTCGATATCGATGGCGACAAGCTGCCCGAACTCGTCGTCGGCGCGGGGTGGAAGCCGTTCGACACCAAGAACCCCGGTACGCTGCAATGGTTGAAACGCGGCAAGACTCTCGATGACGAATGGATGATGCACGCCATCCCGTGCGAGGAGCCGACCGTCCACCGCGTCCGAGCTTTCGACACGGATGGCGACGGCAAACCCGAACTGGTGATGGCTCCGCTCATGGGCCGCGAGGCGACCAAAGAGAAGAATTGGCTCGACGGCCGGCCGGTGCGGATCGTGGCGTACAAGGTGCCCGCGAAGGATCCGGAGAAGCCCGAGAGCTGGAGGCCGACGGTGCTGAGCGAGGAGCTGCACGTGGTGCATAACTTCTCCGAAGGCGCAGATCCTTCGAAAGCCTTCTTCGCGGTCAGCTACGTCGGAGTCAGCCGGATCCAACAGACAAAGGACAAGAAATGGATGGGCGAAACCATCGGCGAAGGGGACCAATTGAACCCGAAAGGGAGCCGCGGGGCCAGCGAATTGGCACTCGGAGATTATTTCGATTTTGGCATCGCGATGGAACAACGCGGTCACCCGCGCTCGCCGATCATTCGCGATGCCGTCGCCGCTACTATCGAACCGTGGCACGGGAACAAGGTCGTCGTCTACCGACCTGAGAAAGAGGCAAAGCTATGGACGAGGGTCGTCGTCGATGAACAACTCCGTTGGGGGCACGCGGTGAAGTTCGCCAAGCTCGGTCGAAAAGGTGTTGAAGCCTTCGCGCAATCTCACTTCGACGACCTCATCGTCGGCGTCCGCGACAACCCCGATCCGAAGCAGGGCGACATCTTCACCGAGAAGCGCGGCGTGCGCATCTACCGCTACGCCGAGAAGATCAAGAAGTGGGAGCGGTACATCCTCGAAGACGGCGGGGTCGCCGTGGAGGATCTGATCGTCGAGGATCTCGACGGGGACAAACGACCCGATATCGTCGCGGTAGGCCGGGCCACGGGCAACTGCCGCATCTACTGGAACGTGGGCGTCGCGAAGTGACCACATGCTCGCCAACGCCGAGCGCACTCACCCGCCGCCCGATTTCAACTTTGCGAGTTCTTGGGTCGGCCGCGGGTCGGCCGGTCGCACTCGGGACGCCGTGTTCAGACTCGCCTCGGCCCCGGCGCGGTCGCCGGTCGCCGCGAGCACCTGACCGAGCGCCAGGTGCACCTCGAATTCCCCCGGCCGGATCGCCAGTGCTTTGCGGAGCGGGTCGATCGCCGCCCCCGGCTCGCCGAGGTTCTTGCGAGACAGCCCCCAGAACAGGTACGCCAGCGCGTGATCGGGCTTCAATTCCGTCGCGAGTTTGGCCGACGCGATGACCTCGCGGAACTGTTTCGCCGCGGTGGGCGACTCCGGATCCCGAGCCCACTCCTTCTCGGCCCGAGTGTAGAGCACCAACGCCAGCGTGTACCGCGCGTTCGAGTCGGTGGTATCGAGTCCGACCGCCTCGCGGAGGAGATCGACGGCGGCGTCGTACTCGCGCAGGCGGGCGAGGTTGACCGCCGCTCCGGTCAGCAACCTGCACGTGCGGGTCTGCGACGCTTGTGCGAGGTACGCCTCGGCCGCTTCGCGATACCGGCCGTCACGCTCCATGACACCGATGCGACGGTCGAGTCCGCGGGCACCGGTTTGGAGGGTTACGACCCGGTCCAAGTATGGGTCCGGCCACGGGGGATCCGACTCCAGGGCGTTCGCTTCGGCCTCGAACTGCTTCGACGCAGAAACGTCGCCGCGCGCCCGGGCCAGCAAGGCGAGTTGCGCGCCGGCCTGCTTGCGGCAGCACGGGTGAGTCCGGACCGTCTCGAACTGCTTCGCAGCGGTGGCCTCGTCCCCGCGTGCGAGCGCGACCAGCCCCAGGCCGAAGTGGGCGCGAGCGGGGTCCGGGGGGACGAGTTCCTGCCGAAAGAGAGCCGCGGCACGCTCGACCTCGCCGCGCTCCAACAGCGCGTCCGCCAGTTGGAGCGTCATCGCTTGGCGGAATTGCGGCTTATTCCGCGCCGCGGCGGCGGCGGCGGTGAGGAAGTCAACGGCTTTCGGCGGGTCGCGTTTCAGAGCGATCAATCCGCGGGCGTAGGGCCAGCGCGGATCCGACGGATCGAGTTTCGCCGCCTCCGCGAGACAGAAATCGGCATCGCGGTCGAACAGGTTGGCCAGCAAGACCGTCCCGTATTCGCCCCACGCTTCTCCCGACCTCGGCGCAGTCGTCAATTTCTCCCGCGCGGCGCCGATCACCGCACGCACCTCCGGGTCGGTGATATCCGGCGGGAGGGGCGGATCCGGCATCGCCGGTTTTTTCGTCCACCACCAGATGGCCACGGCGGCGAGGACCAGCACGGCCAATCCTGCGCCGCGCTTCGCCCAGACTCTCCAAGGGGATGCCGTCCGCGGAATGGGCGGGTGAGGCGGAGTGGCGGGCGGGCCCGGGGGCGGCTCGGAGGGCGGGACGTTGACTCTCACGGCGCTTTGCCCTCGCCGCGATTCAGGACGAGCGCACGGTTCGCCGGCCCGCCGGCGAACGTCTCGGGCTTGCCCACCGCGCCGTCCGGCCACGCGATGCGGATCCACTCGACCGCGTCGGCGGCGCCCAGACCGAAGTGCGCGACCGGGGAACCGGTGCACAGGAAACTTTCGGCCGGGTTGGCGACGCGGATGTACTCTTTCCCGCCGGCGCGCACCCGGATTTCGGCTCCGCACGCGTCGCGCCCGAGCTTCGGATCGAACGCCCGGATCGTCAGCCAGTGGCCGCGGTTCGGCGCGACGTTCCGGAACAGCCGCACCGGGCCGCCGATCGCGGTGACCAACAGGTCGGGCGCACCGTCGTTGTCGAAATCGGCGCACACCAACCCGCGGCCGACGTTCCAGTAATCGCAGAACACCCCGTTGTCCGGCGACACGTCCTTGAACACGCCTTTCCCATCGTTGACAAAGATCTGGTTCTTCTCCGCATACGTCTCCCAGAAGCCCAAGTCGGTGTTCTTCGCGTGCCCCCCGCCGACGACCCTGCCGTTGACCAGGGCGATGTCCAGCGCGCCGTCGTTGTCGAAGTCGGCCATCAGCGTGCCGAACCCGGTGCCGCGCCACTTCATCGCGAGTAGCCCGGCCGCGGCGGTGCGGTCGCGGAACCGTCCGCGCGGCGCTTGCCGCCACAGGTTGTGCGTCTCGCTGCCGAGGTGGGTGACGTAGAGGTCGAGAAGGCCGTCGCCGTCGACGTCGCCGACCGCGACGCCCATTCCCGCGTACGCCTGCGCCGTCACGTTGATGGCGGCGCCGCGGGACAACGCCTCCTCGGCGAAGGTGCCGTCCTTCTGATTCATCCAGAGCCGGTTCGGCTGGCCGTCGTTGGAGACGAAGATGTCCGGCCACTCGTCCCCGTCGAAATCGGCGACGGTGACCCCCAACCCCGGACCGCGCACCTTGCCGATCCCGGACGCGAGGCTGGTATCTTCGAAGCGGGGCACCGGCGTTGCGATCCCCGGCACCGAGCGGGGTCGGCCGAGGTTGCGGAATAGCTTGCTGGCCGTGCCGCCGAAGGAGTTCGGGCCGCAAAAGTTCTGGACGCCTTGGGGCGACTTGCATTCCAGTTTGCGATCGTAGTCCACGTAGTTGATGACGATGAGGTCGAGCCAGCCGTCGCGGTCGGAGTCGAAGAATGCCGCCGACATTCCCCAGGACAGATTCGCAAGACCGGATTCCGCAGTCGCGTCGGCGAACCGGCCGCCGCCGAGGTTGAGGAACAGTTTCAGCACGCCGAAGCCGGTCACCAGCAGATCGGGCTTGCCGTCATTGTTGACGTCCCCGACTGCGGCGCCGTGGCAATGGGCCGCCAAATCGAGTCCCGAATCGGCGGTCGCGTCTCGGAAGCGGCCGGGAGCGGTCTGGCGGAACAAACGGTTGGGGCTGGGGGATCCGGGTCCGGCACAGTTGAGAAAGTAGATGTCGAGCAAGCCGTCGAGGTCGCAGTCGAAGACCGCCGCCCCCGTCCCCACCGACTGCGGCATGAAGTACGTGCCGGTGGGACCGGGGTCGGGAGTGAAACTCAATCCCCAAGCTTCGGTCACATCTTCGAACCAGCCCGGCTCCAGTTTTTTCTCTTCTTGGGCATGAACATCCGCGGGCGCGGGACGCCAGGAGACGTAGGCGGCGACCGCGCCGGCCGCAACCACCAGCGCCGCGATACCGAGGAAAATTCCCAACCGCCGCGAGCGGGGACTGGGGTGAGTCACCGGTGATCTCCGAAGCGGATCGGGCAGATGGAGAGAACACTCGCAAAAAACGCCGCCCGCGTCAGTTCTTCGTGACCGTTTTTTTCTCGAGGTCGATGGTGATGTTGTTCGGGCCTCCGGATGTGACCTCGTAACTCAACTTCGTCATGGTTTCATCGAACTGCTTGTTGATCCCGTCGTTGATCTGTCGCACTCTCGCCTCGCTGCCGGGCGTGCCCTGGTAGGGGGTGATTGTGATCGTGATCTTGTACTTGCCGGGAAGCACCCCGGTCGTTTCGGAGGTATCGGCGACGAACGTAAGGTCGTCCGCGTTGAATTTACCGGAGGCGCTACGCGTGACATCGCCGCCATCCGGGACAAACATGATACTGACCGAGTCATCCTTCTGAAGCTTCAAATTCTTGGGCAACACGAGCTTGCCGGAGACCGGTATCCCTTTGCCGGGGCCGCCGCACCCGGTCGAAAGGACGAAAATCGCGAGCGCGGCCACCGTGAGCAAGCGGCGAGGGAGGGGAGTCATAGTTGGGTCGTGGAAAAGAATAGGGCGACTGGTGGCCGCCCGATGGAGAATGGAAAAAATCAATGCGGACCGCACCCATCGGGGGCGGCCCGCATGCGGGAGACGATCAGTCCAAATTGGAGGGGGTGGCGTTGCGGTAATCCATGGCGGCCTGCAAAGGGGCCGTGCCGGCGGCCGAGTAGCGGATGCTTCGCACACTGCCATCGTGCATCACGAAGAGCGCACCGCTGTCGTGCGGCCCGCCCCAGATATTGTCTTGACCTTGTGTATTGACGTCCTTCATCAAGCGGTTGCCGCCCCGTTGGGTGCCGCCGTAACCGCCGGAGTAGATCACCTCTTCCCAGTTGCTGCCGTGGTCGCGCTGGTATTGGTCCGGTCGGAGGAAGCCTTCCCCGACGAAGACCGTATTACTCGTTCCGTTCAAGTTGCTGATGACGGTCATTGTGAGGACGAGGCCATTGAGAGCGGGGCCCCCGTTGCTGGAGCTGCCGATGCCGGTGTCGTTCTGCTTGTAGTCGGTGAAAGGGCCGTTGAAACCCGGCGCGCCGCCGATGTTGTTAGCTCCGTTCGTCGAAACCGGGCGACGACTCCGAGCCGGGCAGAGGAAAGTCTTGATGGGGACGGCGGGAGGGGTGACGGGGGGGACGGCGGTGACGGCGGCCGTCACCTGTGTGAACAAGCTACCCTGCTCGATATGGGGCAAAATGTGGAACGCCCAGCACCAGTCTCGAGGGTCGTACACGCTACCCCCGATGTTCTGGTTGCGACCGGGCAACAGGATGCGGCCGATGGTGTCGTGGTAGTTGTGGCTACCGATGCCGATCTGCTTCAGGTTGTTGGAGCACGACATCCGCGCTGCGGCCGCCCGTACCTTCTGGACCGCGGGCAGCAATAGGCCGATCAGAATCGCGATGATCGCGATGACGACCAGCAGTTCGATCAGCGTGAATCCGCGCCGATCTTTGCGGGTGAGCGAGAGAGTCACAAATCACCTTTGAAAAGAGAGAAAAGGAGGAATCGCGGAATTCCCAGAGTTGGGATTGCCGCTCATAGTATGGTAACGTGAAAAGATAGTGAAGGCAAGT
>JAYTBD010000858.1:0-2788 GCA_043737155.1 Fimbriiglobus sp.
TCGGGCAACCTCGGTCTTCGGCTCGGTGGCTTGCCCGACCGAACCGAGAACCGCGAGGGTGAGGAGCGCAAAGCGCATAGCCGGGGACCTCGGATGGGAAGCGACACGCAAACCAGTTTACAACACGCGTTCCATTTTGCCGCCTTACAACTGACAGCGTCGCCGGCCTGTAGAAGCGTGAAATCGACGTAAGTCCCGATACGCGTAAGGTCTTTCCGAAAGTCGGACGTCATTCCACGGTAGATGGGTGGATACACGCTGAATGACCGCGCGCACGGGTCGAGATGGACAACCCCGCGATTCCCCATAACATTCTTGTTCCCGATGTTCCATTCGGGAAGCTGATCGAACCGCGGTGTCGCCTCCCATGCTCCGCGCTGGCGGCGACGATCCAACCGGACGAGGGGTCGGCTCTACACACTAGACGGGCGACGCGCCCAAGGATAACGCCATGGCGTTGGGTTTACTCGGTTTCAAAGTCGGCATGACCCAGGTCTTCGCCGCGGACGGTTCGGCCGAACCGGTGACGGTGATCGAAGTCGGACCTTGCCCCGTGCTGCAAATCCGCACGAAGGCCGCCGACGGTTACGAAGCGGTGCAGATCGGCTTCAAAGACAAGTCGCGCAAAAATGCCCGCCGCTCGGAACAGGGGCACGTCGCCTCGAAGCTCGAATCGAAGCGCAAAGCGGCCCGGTTGAAGGGCGGCGTTCAACTGCCGGCGAAGGCCGATTGCGAACCCCAACGTCACGTCCGCGAATTCCGCCTGACCACTTCGCCGACGGTCGCGGTGGGCCAAAAACTCACGGTCGCGGACATCTTCAAAGACGTCAAAGCCGTGGATGTCGTCGGCACCTCGAAGGGCCGCGGGTATCAGGGCGTTATGCGCCGACACAACTTCGACGGTCTCCCGGCCGCACACGGTGCGAAGAAGGTCCACCGCCAAGCCGGTTCGACTTCGTCGCTCGCCAGCAACCGGGGTAGCGGTCGTCCGAAGCGCGGTCTAAAGCGCGCCGGGCAGTATGGCAACACGCGCGTGACCTGCCGGAATTTGAAGGTGATCAGCATCGACGAAGCGAACAACCTTATCCTGGTCCGCGGGGCGATCCCCGGCTACAACGGCGCGTTTGTCATGGTGCGCCCGACCAACAAGATGACCTCCCGTCACGGCAAAGTCGCCGCGGTCGCGGAATCGAAGACGAAGGTCGTGCTGCAGAAGAAGGGCAAGTGACCGGGGTGCGGAATGCGGATTGGACATCCGCATTCCGGGGGCGTCGGGTCAGCGGATCGTATTCAGGTCCAAGATCATGGCGGCGGCGGTGTCATTGCCGAAGTTTTTGTGGTCCTTGAAGCTCCAAACCACTTTCTTATCGCGCGTCACTTCGATCAACTGCGGGTTGTCCGGTCCGGCGTGGCAATTGCCAAAGACGATGTTCCCGTTCGGCAGCACTTGAAGGTGCGTCACCCAAGCGAGCGTGATACCTGGCAAATCCTTGTGATCGATCTGCCAGACGATCTTCCCCTTCTCGTTGACCTCGATCACGCGGTTGTTATTCCCGCCGCCGATCAACGTATTGCCGTTCTTGAGTCGCACGGCCCCGAAAACTTCGACCCCGTGGCCTTCGACACCGTGGCCGGGCGAGCGCTTGCGATCGCCGAGTTCGAGCTTGTAGCTCCAAACGATTTCGCCGTCGCCGTCGTATTCGCAGACGCTGCCTTCGCCCTCGTGGCAAACGAGATAATGGCCATTGGCCAGCTTCCGAACCATGCGGGTGTCGCGGTGGGCGTCCGGCTTGGCGACCTTCAGCGGGATCGTTTTCACGATCTTCCCGGCCTTGTCCACCTCGACGATCCGGGTGTTCCCCGACTCCGCGACCATGGTGTTGCCGTCGTCGAGCCGCTGAAACGCGTGGATCTCGATACGGCCCTTGTACCCCTCCTTCGGCTCGGCCTCGTATTTCCAGACGATCTCCTTCTTCGGGTTGATCTCGACGACGTTCGTCGGCGACGTGTGCGTGAGGATGTTCCCATTAGGAAGCAAGTGCAGATCGTGGACGTCGTGCTTGTTCTCGAACTCCCATTCCATTTTGCCGTCGGGTCCGATGATGGCGATGTGGCCCTTGCCCCGATCCGCGGCGAGGACGCGGTGGGCGACGGGTTCGGCGGCGAGGGCCAATTGGGGAAGAACAGCCAAGACCGTGATGAAGGAGAAACGAAGCATTGAGGACCTTCCGGAGAAGTGTTCGGGGTGATAAGATTCTATCGGGATAAATTCTCTGGTATGGGGGTAACGATGGAACTTCAGGGTACGTTTGAGAACGGCGTGGTGGTGCTCGATGACGGGGCGGTCCTTGCGGATGGTGATCGGGTCGAGGTCCGCACACTCCCACAGCCAGTGCCGGCGGGTTCGACCTTGGGTGAGCGCATGGCATGGCTGGTCGGAGCGGCTTCCAGCTTACCGGCTGATTTCTCTTCGGAACACGACCACTACATTCACGGAACACCCCGCCGAAAGCCCTTGCCGTCATGAAAATTCAGTTCGCTGACAGCTTCTACTTCTTCGCCCTTACCAACAGCCGCGATCCTTACCACGGGTCGGCTCAGCGCCATCGGGCAAGCTTCAATGGTCGGATCGTTGTCACGGGTTGGATCGCAACCGAGTTGGCCGACGGCTTCGTTCAGCCGCAAGATCGCGGCATGGTCGCGAAGTTGATCGACCAGTTCCGCACCGATCCCGGATTCGTCTACATACCTTGTACCGACGAACTCATGTCGACCGGCCTCGACATGT
>JAYTBD010000859.1:0-15474 GCA_043737155.1 Fimbriiglobus sp.
CCAGCCCCTTTCGGCCGCGAAGTGCGTGCCGTAGGCTTCAAACTATCGGAGTCGTCCATGTCGAAGACTTTCATTCTGCTCACGATCTCGGTCGCGCTGGCCGTCGCAAGCGGGATCGCTTGCAACAAAAGCTCCGAAGGAGGTGCGCCGGGCACCACGAACACCTTCACCGTCAGCCCGCCGACGTTGCCAGTGTCGGTCAAGCAAGGCGACAAGCAGACGATCACGCTCACGCTGAACCGCGGATCCGGCTTCAAAGAGACCGTAAATCTGACGGCCCAAGAACCTAAAGGCATCAAAGTTACGTTTGACAAATCGTCCGTCAAAGCGTCCGATCCGAAGGAAGTTGCAATGAGCGTCTCCGCCGACAAAGACGCGGCATTGGGCGACAACGTCATCAAGGTGACCGCGAAACCGGAAACCGGCGCCGAAACAACCTTCGACGTCAAGGTGTCGGTCTCGGCAGTGAAGTAAGCGGGAAGCACAAGACGGGTCGCACAGCGGCCCGTTCACCTTTGAATACTCCGCACTCCGCACTTCCCTCAATACACTCCGCCCGCTTCCACCTTGGCCGCGGCTCCTGCGGTGCCGCCGGCGTAACGCGCGTGCCACCCTTCGCCGGCGCGCATCTGGCCGAGATCTTCCATCGTGTAGCCGTACTTCTTGAACCACGGTGTCCCGGTCCGCACGATGGCGTCCGTTTCCTTGACCCGGCGGGCGCACTCGGTGTCGGCGAACTTTTGGCGCTCGGCCGGCGTCTTATAAGTGAAGAACTCTTTCCAGAACGCTCGGCCGCCGAGGATGCCGCTCGCCCCGGCCTTCATCGCCATCTCCACCTGCTTCTTGTAGACGTCGTAATCGACGCCGGCGCTTAGCAGCACCCACGGCTTGGCGCAGGCGTCGTTGAGCTTCTTCAAGTTGTCCACGAGTGTCGATTCGGACTCGACGCCCATCGTACCGGGGAACTCGGACTTGTAGACGTCGCAAAGCCGGCTGAGGATGCGGGCACTCTCGATGACGGTCGTCGCTTTGCGGGCGACCACGCTCGGCGACTTCGCATCTTCCTTGCCGTACGGGAAGTGGATCGGTTCGAGCAGGAAGAGGATGTCGTGTTCGATGCACTCGTTGTAAATCTGCAGTGTGAACTGGAAGTTCCGCTCCGCGGAGTCGGACTCCTCCGGCTCGAATTGGGCGAGCAGTTTCACGGCGTCGGCGCCGGCGCGCTTGATCTTGGCGACCCCCCAGCCCGGTTCGACTTCGCCGCACGGGGCGTTGGACTTGTTCTTGGTCGCCCCGGACTTTTCGACGCGGACCAGCAGGCCGGTGCTCGACGGCACGGCGTGCGCGGCCACGGTACTGGCGTAGCCGTAATACCCATCGACGAGCAGCCCGCTGCAGTATGGGGAGAGAGCCTTGGACAGCATGACCTTGGCGTCGGCGATTTCGCCGTAGGCCGGTTCGGTGCCGAGGGCGGCTTTCATCATGGTGATCATGGAACTGTTCTGGTCGGTGGCGACCATGGTCAGCGTGCCGTTGGGATTGCTGATGCGTTGGAGGCCGCGGAGTTTGCCCGGCGTTAGGCCCAACCCGTAGAGGCGCGTGATCGAATGCGACATGGAACCGAACTCCGAAAGACCGCGGGAATGGACAGAATGGTCGTTTTAGCGAACGGGGTGGGCGGGTCAACGGACGGGATGTGGCGGTAGGTTAACGGATCGGACGGATCTTCGTAGTCCATTCAACGGGTGCGATCCCGTTGATGGCAGTCAGCTTTGGAATGCCGGTGATCGGCCCCCTCTTCAGCCCGAATGGGCTGGGAGATCTCAGCCCATTCGGGCTGAAGAACTGACGTTGTGGTATCGGTCGCCGGCGCGTCCGGTTGATTGTGCCAACTCTGCGGGTCATCCCTTCAAATTCTTTCCCGATTGCAAATTCGGCCTCATGTCCCGGTAAAACTTGGCACCTCACGCACGTTTGACAGGCCAAAATTGCGCTTCGATTGTGTCGGCATTGTCACGCCAGAAAAATCCGGCGGTCTCGAGAAGCGAAGAACCAAAGGGAATAGAGGGTGGCGGCGACTCGCTTCTGGAAAATGTGGCCAACGAATCGATTGGCTCGCTTGTTGCTTATTTAAGTCTCGCACACCAAGAGTCGCTTTTCTGTTTCCAATATTCACACGAAATTCGCCGTCTTCACCCGATTCGGATGCGAAAGTGTCCGAACCCGGCGGAAATGGGGGACTCTTGATTATGGGGCAACCGACCTCGCAATCGGCGCTCGGCCATGAGGAAATATCGAAAGAAATGTCGCAATTTTGTGTATAGCTCAGGACGGATGAGCGTCTCATTGTAGGCGAGGCGCTCGAAATGCCACCCCCGCTCTCAACACCATCGGAGACCGACCACACCGGCGGCCCCTGACACACGGATGACACTCGGAGCCGCCCGAAGCGGAATGGAGGACGAAGTGATCGCTTTCAAACACCCCACGATGCGAGAGCTGACGGATCAGCAGGTCCGCTACGCACCCGTGATCCGTCGCCAGGAACAACTGGCCAAAGCCGAAAAACTCGTCGCCGAGATCGACCCGGCGAAAACATACCCGTATTCGTTCGTCTGCTTCCGCATCACCGACTTCCGCCCGGATACCCACGCGAACTTGCAGATCGCGGGTCAGGATCTCACGCACGACCTCGGCTTGTTCATCAAGAAGGTCGAGCGCTCGCTCCCGCCCCTGCCGATCGAACTCGCCGCCGAGCCGATGCTGACCCTCGAAGAGGTGAGCAAGCAGTTCAACGTGTCGACCAAAACCGTCAGCCGTTGGCGTCTGCTCGGCCTCACGGCCCGGCGGGTGCTCCGCGGCAGCCGGAAGCACTTGGGATTCCCGCAGTCGTGCGTCGAAGCGTTCGCCGCCGCACACCGGGACCAAGTGGCGCGGGGCAGCCGGTTCAGCCACCTCAGCGACATGGAGAAGGACAGTATCCTCCTCACGGCGCGGCGGATGGCACGGACCGGCGGCAGCCTCACGGAAGTGTCGAAGAAGTTGGCCAAGGAATTCGGGCGCTCCGCGGAAGCGGTGCGCTACACGATCAAAAACTTCGACCGGGCCCACCCGGATAGCGCGGTCTTCCCGCAGTCGGGGTCGCCGCTGAATACCGATTCGAAAACGAAAATCTACAACGACTACCAAGAGGGTAAACCCGTGGACCTGATCGCCAAGCGGTTCGGCCGGACCCGTTCCAGCATGTACCGGGTCATCAACGAGGTGCGCGCGGAACAGCTGATCCGCACCCCGGTCGACTACATCTACAACCCCGAATTCGACGACCCGCTGATGGAACCCATCATGCTGGAGCCGATCCCGGAACACGAGGAGTTCGACGAGAAGCTCCGCACGATGCGGGCGCCCAAGGACGTCGATCCGAACATGGCTTACCTGTACGAGCGGCCACTGCTCAACAAGGCCCAAGAAGCGCACTTGTTCCGCAAGATGAACTTCCTGAAGCACAAGCTGCACCGGTTCAAAGACGGCATCGACCCGAGCCGCGTGCGCGCCGGCGAACTGCACAAAATCGAAGCGCTGACCGAGCAAATCAAGGCCTGCCGCGATCTGCTCATTGAGTGCAATCTGCGCTTGGTGCACAACTCGGCGTCGAAGCATCTGCAGATCGGACAAAACTTGGACGAGCTGAAATCGGACGCCCACATTTCGCTGATGCGCGCTGTGGAGAAGTTCGATTACGGCCGCGGATTCAAGTTCAGCACTTACGCGACCTGGGCCATCGTGAAGAACTACGCCCGCAGCATCCCGGACTCGAACACCCACAAAATGCGCTACATGACGGGGCACGAGGAACTCTTCGACGCTAAGGCGGACACCCACACCGACGAGCAGGAGTTGCTCGCCTCGGCGGAGATGGCCAAGAATCGGGTCGCGCATTTGTTGCAGGCTCTCGACCCGCGGACGCGCGAAGTGATCCGCATGCGGACCGGCATCGACGGCTCCGCCGAGATGACGCTGGAGCAGATCGGCCAGCACTTCGGGATCACGAAAGAGCGGGTGCGGCAGATCAACGTGCGCGGCATGAAGCAACTGCGCGAGAAGGCCACCCTGGATCGGGTCGAATTGCCGTAACGGGGGAGGAAGCGACCCCCGCAATCGGACGCACGCCGCGGGAAAGTTCCCGCGGCGTGTTGCGTTTGATGACAGTATTCGGGGAATTGTCTTGCAGTCGCACAAATTGCGTGTAGTCTACTCTTCAACATCATTTCTCACCGAGACGAGTTGGGTCTACCAATGACGCTCAACCCTCAACGCATCGTAGCTGTGCTCTGCGGTTTGTTTCTGATTGCAGCTGTAGCATTGAAGGTCGTCGGACCGGACGGTGGTTCCGTCAGCGTGCTTCCGATGTTCTCTGCCGAAGTATAACTCGCCGGACTCCACATTGAAGCGATGGTCGGCGTTTGGTTGCTCTCCGGTCTCGCCCGACAAGCGGCCGCACTCACCGGGGTCACGCTCTTCGCGGTGCTTGGGGCCGTGAGTCTTTATCTCGGCTTGATCGGCCAATCCAGTTGCGGCTGTTTCGGGCGTATCGAGGTCAGCCCGTGGTGGACGCTGGCGGCGGACGTCTTTTGTGCGGGCGCTCTTGCGGTTGCTAGCTTCGGTCGTCGTGCCGATTGGCAGCGGCCTCTCACTTCGACGCTTTGCAAATATTTCGCCGGGTTCGCCGCATTCGGTGTTGTAACCGTTCACCGCAAGTTGGAAATCAGCCTCAAATTGCCCAAAACTGGCCATTGTGTGCCAAAACCACTTGGTAAATAAGGCCAATTTCGGACGTAAGTCCTTGCTGCTTGCATCTGCGAAGGCTCATTCGGGCTAATTTCCAACTTCTGGTGAACGGTTACTCGGTGTTTTGCTGGCAGTCGAAACGACACCCGCCGCCGGTCGGCAACTAGCCCGGCTGCGCGGCGAATCGCTCGTAATAGAAGCGGGTGGTGCCGAAGCGGGCGACGCGGTGGAAGGCGAGTATCGCACGGTTCATTTGGTCATCCGAAACATCTCGAATCACAATATCCGGATCGTCGGGGGCACGTCGAGTTGTTCGTGTGTGACGACGGGCGACCTGCCCGTGATGATCACCAGCAGTAGCGAAATGCAGATCAACGTCCGCGTTCGATTCACGGGGCAACCTGGTAACTTCAAGCACCGATTCGATTTTTACACCGATGCCCCTCAACAGATTCAACTGTCCGGTCATTTGACCGGGCGGGTAATTGAATCGGAAGAGCATCGTTGAATGTCACGATACACCGGGCCGAATTTCGGTCGGGGGACTGGGTCGATTTTTCATTGGGAGGTGCATCGTGAAACGGTTCTGCGAACTGATGAGTCGTTTAAGTGCTCAGACGGGTGTGGTGGCCATGCTGCTGGGGTTGATGCTGGCGGGTTCCTCGCAGGTCCTCGCTGCAGTCCCCGTCAGTCAATGCACCCCCGCTTGTACGGCCGGGTTGCCCGGTGACGCTCCGCCCTGTTCAACCCAAGGCGGGACTTGCGTTCCTAAGGCCGGAGCGCCGGCGGGTGCGATCTGTGGCTGTTCTTACGCCACATTGAAGAATGCTCAAAATCAAGTCATTGCTTGTACTGCCGTATGTGGCGGCCTAGTCGTGAATCCACCGAAAGAGGACTAGTAGGCACGCATTGGAGCAGTGAAAGATTGCCCGCCCTCGAGGGAGGGGGCGGGCATGATATTTTGAAAACCATAATTATAGGTGCTTTTAAATCGTGAAAATCTCAATGTCGCGGTATTTGCTTGTCCGGACTGCGGTCATCATGATTTTAGTCAGCCCGACAAGGGTTAGCGGGCAAAGTGAATTTCCAAAGCCATACCTTGCGGCACTGGCCGAGGCTGCCAAGCCACTTTCCAAATTAGACGACAAGAATTTTAGCTGCGAATCCACTTTGATCACGTCGAGCTTTCAGCAAGGCAAGCAAGTCAATTACACCGCTAAATATATCACCAAGGTGAGCGGAAACAATGCCGTATACGGCAACTACGTTACTTATGCAAAACCCAAAGGATCTGATACCCATGCCTTCAACGGATTGTTGTCAGTAAACAGCAGATACTTTTTTAAAGCGGAGCGCAATAAAGCAGCCGACGCCTGGCTACTCGTAGAGGTTTTGAAAAACGATGATGCTCTCGACTCGAACAATCCCAAAGGCGTTGAAGTATTGAATATTGTAAAAAAACCTGCGTTCGATGGACTGTTCACTATCCCGCTTGAAATCGGCAAAACGGCTGCCGGTCAGATTTTTGAGATTCCGGGCTTCTCTCTATCATCAATTAGCGAAAGTGAGGATCGGCGAAAAATTACGGTTATATTTCGTTGCCCCAGCAAGGCTGATGCGCTCTCCGGCCCTATGAGTGATTGTCGAGTTGTATATGATTTGGATCAATTCGGATTACCAGTCGAATTCTCCGAAGTAACAAAGTCTGATCGCATTGATCGCGAAAATACAGTCAAGTTTACTCTTCAAAGAACCGGTGAGTCAGAATTCGCGTTTAACATCAAATCAAAATTGGTCTACAAGACCGCCGGAAAAGTGACCTACTCCGACGAAACCGAAGCCAAGCCCGTGTATACACTCGGAAAATTGCCCGAGTCGGAATTCACGGCCTCGGCATTCGGGTTGCCTGAACCGCCGGGCTATGAATCGTCGCCCACTCCGATCTATGTTTGGATCTTGGCAATCGCTGTCATTCTTTTCGGCTTGGCGATCTTATTCCGCTATCTTGCCAAGCGGAAGAACTTGGGGTGACGAAAGCACGGATGTATTCGCTCAACTGGTAGGACACAATCATGGATCGTTTGCGTCGCGGGTTCACCTTGGTCGAACTGTTGGTGGTGATTGCGATTATCGCCATCCTGCTCGGCTTGCTCCTGCCGGCTGTTCAGAAAGTGCGTTCGGCGGCCGCGCGCATGCAGTGCCAGAACAATTTGAAGCAGATCGCGCTCGCCGGTCATAACTACGAATCGGCACTGGGGGTATTGCCGCCCGGGTTGACGCTTCCTAAAGCTGGCGAAAAACTACCTTATATTGGTTGGCTCGCCCGTCTGTTGCCGTACATCGAGCAGGATGCACTGTGGCGACAGTCGCTGGAAGCTTACGCCGAGAGGCCGTTCACCCCGTTCAGCCTTCCCCACTTCGGTATCCTCACGCCTATCAAACTGTACTCTTGCCCGGCGGATGATCGCCAAGGTCGAGTTCACGACACGCACCAAGGTTATCGCGTGGCGACTTCGGGCTATTTGGGTGTCGGCGGCACCGATTACAAAGCGGCCAACGGCGTGCTCTACGGGGGGTCCAAGGTGCGCCTCACCGATATCGCCGATGGTACGAGTCACACTCTGCTTGCTGGGGAGCGACCGCCGAGTCCCGATTTTTGGTACGGCTGGTGGTATGCGTCCGGGCAAGTGAGCGGCAGCGGGGACACAACTCTAGGCGTGCGCGAACTCAACCCCCCGTTCGGCCAATACACCTCGGGTTGCCCGGCCGGACCCTACGTCTACAAGGATGGCAAACCGACTGAAATGTGCGACCTCTTCCATTTCTGGAGCCTGCACACCGGCGGCGCCAACTTCGCCCTTTGCGACGGCAGCGTGCGATTGATCCGCTACTCCAACGCCGATGTACTCCCGTCTCTCGCTACACGGGCCGGCGGTGAAGTCACCGGGATCCCGGACTGATACTCCCCGCTTCTACTCTTTCAACAGCGCCAGCGCCGGGGCGTGGAGCTTGCCGTTGGTCGCCAGCACGTCGGGACGGTGGATCGTCGGCGTCCCGTCCCAGTCGGTAAACATCCCGCCCGCTTCTTCGACGATCGCTTTGGTCGCGGCCACGTCCCACGGACTGACGCCGTGTTCGACCATGACATCCACGGCCCCCTGTGCGACGAGCACGAAGCCGTAAAAGTCGCCGTAGCCGCGCTGTCGGCCGGTCTGTTGGTAGAGGTTCAGGAACGTGTTCTGCCGGCCGGCGCGGGTGAACCAGCCGATGCTCGAATAGCAGAGGATGGCTTCGGCGAGCGTCGGCGTGTCCGAGACGCGGATGCGGATGTCGTCGAGATAAGCGCCGTCGCCGCGGAGGGCGCGGTACATCTGCCCGAACACCGGGAGGTAGGCGACGCCGGCGATTTGCTCGCCTTCGAATTCCAACCCGAGCAGCGTGGCCCAAATGGGGACGTGGCGGACGAACGACTTGGTGCCGTCGATGGGGTCGATGATCCAGCGGAAGCCGGTGGAACTCGGGGTGTTCTCGAACTCTTCGCCGAGGAAGCCGTCGCCGGGGAAGTGCTTGGCGACCAGCGCGCGAATCATTTGCTCGGCGCCGCGGTCGGCCACTGTCACCGGGCTGTCATCGGCCTTCAGTATGACCTCGAGGGCCGCCCGATCTTGGAACGAAGCATCGTAGATGGTCTTGGCGAAGTCGCCCGCCCGCCGCGCGGCTTCCATCGCCAAGTTGTACCGGCTGCGCCATTCGGGTTTCACGCGTGTGCCTCGACTTTGGAACGGGCGTAGGCCGCGGCGCCGACGATGCCGGCATCGTCCCCCAGCGCGGCGACAACGTACTTCATATCGGCCGTGGCGCCCGGCAGGGTGTAGCGCTGGGCGATGTCCCAGATGCGCTCGGTAAAGCTCTCGCCCAAAGCGCCGGTGACCCCGCCGCCGATGACGATGACCTCGGGGCTCATGAGGTTGATGACGCTGCCGATGGCGGCGCCGATGGCCTTCGCCGCGTCGTCGATGACGGTCACCGCGACCGGATCGTCCTTCAGATAAAACTCGGCCAATTGGGAGCTTTTGACCTTCTCGGTATCGACGCCCTTCCAATCCTTGCGGACGCGTTTCGGAGCGTCGTCCAACATCTCCTTCGCCCTTTTCATCAGATTCCTACGACCGGCGATCGCTTCGAGGGTGCCCCCCTTCCGCCAATCGAGGACGATGTGCCCGATCTCGCCGCAGTGCCCGTTGAAGCCGGTGTAAAGTTCGCCGTCGAGGATGAATCCGCCGCCGACGCCCGTGCCGACGAAGATGCCGAAGACGTGCTTGGCGCCCTTGGCCGCGCCGTGGGCGAACTCGCCGTAGGTGCCCATGCGGACGTCGTTTTCCAAGTGCACCGGCCACGGCCAACTGGCGGGCAGCAGAGCTTGGCAATCGACGTCGCGCCAGTCGAGATTCGGGGCGAAGCGGACGATCGGTTTGCCCGGTTCGATCTGCCCCGGAATGGCGAAGCCCATGCCACGGACTCGCTCGGGATCGACCTTGGCTTCGCGGAGGACCGCATCGACCGCTTGGGCGACGCGACCGAAGACGCCGACCGGTCCGGCCTCGGCCCCGGTCGGTTGTTTGTTCCGCGCGAGCAGCTTCATGTCGTCGTCGAAGAGGCCCGTGAGAATCTTCGTCCCGCCGAGATCGACGCCCAGCCAATATCGGTCGCCCATGGTGTTTCCCCGCCCCGGCAATGGGGTCATTCTAGAGCGCCCGCTCCGCGTCCCGCACCGCTCGGATGAAAGCGCGCACTTTGCCCGCGTCCTTGCGGCCGGGCGAGGTTTCGACCCCGCTGGCCACATCGACGCCCCACGGCTTCACGATGCGGATGGCGTCGGCGACATTGTCCGGCGTCAAGCCGCCCGCGAGGATCAAGGGAACGCCGAAGTCTTGTCCCGCCAGCAATTCCCACGGAGCCTTGTGACCCGTGCCGCCCATCGCGCCGGGGACGAAGCTATCGATGAGAAGGAGGTCGGGTGAGCCGGGTGCGGCCAAGTGGGTGCGGATCTCGGCGATGTTATCGGCGGAGCGCACACGGAACGCGGCGATGTGAAAGGGCGCGTGCGGTCGCTCGGCCGGCCACGGAGCGGTGTACGCTTGGAAAAAGGAGAGGTTGAGTTCGGCGTTGATCGCGGCGAGTTCGTCCCACGTCTGTTCGACGAAGACGCCGGCGAAGCGATTGCCGAACCCCGGCACCGCTTCGACGATGGTGCGCGCCGTTGTCCGCGCGATGCACCGCGCCGATTGCGCCGAGAAATTCAGGCCGATAAAGTCGGCGCCGGCATCGACGATGGCGACGGCGTCCTCGGGGGTGGTAACGCCGCAGATTTTGATGCGGATGGTCATGAGGCCGTCGGCGGTGACGTCTCGCCGGGAACGATGAAGAGATCGGCGACTTTGCAGGAGAAGCCCGGAAGTTCATCGCCGCCGTTGATCTCCTGATCACCCCGGAAGACTTCGACTCTTCTCTTGAGTCGATAGACCGTGATCGATTTCTCATCGGGATCGGCCAGCCAGACGAGCGGCACGCCCGCTTCGAGATAGTCTTGGATTTTCGTTTGAATTCGGCTCCATCGATCGGTCGGCGAAAGCACTTCGACGGCGAGAACCGGCAGTTTGTCACCCCACCGCTCGGGCATGTCCGCATAGCTCGGAATATCCGTGCGGAAAGCCACATCGGGCCCGACGACGGTTCCGGGATCGTCCGTCAGCACAACACCGGAATCGTTGGTAATGGAAAAGCCATGTTTGCGTGCCCGACCGTACAAGTTGAGTTCGGTCCCAATTGCGGAACAAACAAATCCGTGTCTGGTCGTCGGCCTACACATGAGAACCACCTTTCCACGAATCAGTTCGTAGCTCTGGCCTTGGTTCTCCGGCAGTTGGCAGAAATCCCAAAACTCTTCCGCGGTCATCAACTGCGGGAGCGTGGATGCGGGCGGATTCAGCGTGGCGGTCGCCATGATTCGGTCTCCTTCGTGCCACCATCTTACCCGCCGAAGTGCTGCCGGGCCAACGTCAGTGCCCCGTGGACGACGACTTCCTCGCCCAGCGCCGCCGGGACGATGTCGGTCAGGCCGGCGAAGGGGCCGAACGAATCCTCTTCGAAGGTCGCTCGGAGCGGACCGAAAAAGAAATCGTCGCCGATCAAGGAAACACCGCCACCGATCACGTAGCGCTTCGGGCAAATGAGCTTCGAGGTCTGAACCAACGCATCGGCGATGGCATTCACGGCGTACTCGATCAAGCTTTTGGCATAGGGATCGCCGCCGCGGGCGTGTTCGGCGACCGTCTTGGTATCGAGATTCTCCGACGGCACATCCCGGAGGGAGGATCGGTGTCCACGCTTTGTGTCCCGATTCATTTCGAGGATGCGCCGCGCGCGCTTCGCAATCCCCCACCCGGACGCGACATCTTCCAAAGTGACCCACTGCCGGCCCATTTCCCGGTCGTCCTGCAAAAGACCGCAACCCACCATGGTGTGTCCGATCTCCGCCGCGCCGCGTCCGACTCCCCGGTAAATCTTCCCGTCGATGATCAACCCGCCGCCGATGCCGGTGCCGACCGTAATGTAGAAAATCGGACTCAGCCCTTTTCCCGCGCCGAAGTGGGCTTCGGCCAACCCGGCCACGTCCGCATCGTTGCAGATGACTGCGGGGGCACCGAGGTTCTCGCGGAGGAACCCCGCCAGCGGGAAGTTGTCCCAGCCGGCGATTTGGTGCGAAGTGATCGTCGATTGCGTGGCGTCGTCGGTCGGCCCACCGAAGCCGACGCCGATGCCCCGGATGTCCGAGCGCTGCAACCCCGCCGATTGCAACAGGCCCGCGTAAGTGCGGACGATCTCCGCGCGGATGCCGGCGCCGCCGAGCGCCGGATCGACGGTTCCGCGCCAGAGTTGGACGATGGTGCCGTCGCCCTCGCCCAACCCGAGTTGCAGTTTGGTCCCGCCGATTTCGATGCCGAGGAACATGGCGATCTCTGATTTAGAATTCTCACCCCTCAGCCACCGACTCGGATTCGACCGGCGGTGCCCCGCGAGAGACATCAAACCATACTCAATCCGACTCGTCGGCCTCGGGTCAAATTAGTGGGGTGTGGCATCTCATCCCACGTTTGCCCATCGAGTTCCCGGCCCGTTTTGCTTTTGTTGACCCCGCCCCATTGCTTGAAAAAGAACGCGACTTCGGCCTTGGTGCACTGGTCTCGAATTTCCGTCACCCACTCTTGCTTCATCGGTCTCGCGCCCGGGCCTGATTCGCCGCCGACGATCACCCAATCGATACCGGTTAGGTCGAGGGAAGGGATCGGACCGAGCAGCGGTTCGACGGAGAGGAATTTGACCGCGGCGCCCGTCTGACGAAGGTGGTCGATCCGCACGGTGAACTGGGCGTTTTCTACGCTCACGCCCATCCAGACGTTCGAGGGCCATTCGATTGCCGAGGACAACTCGGCTACCCGGTGTGATCGCTTGGTCAACACCTGAAAGCGGTGTTGCGAAGCTTCACGCATGACAGCGAAGACACGTTGGATAAACTCGTCCGGGACATCTTTGTGAAACAAGTCGCTCATCGAATTCACGAAGACCCGCCGTGGGGCTTTCCAACCCAGCGGCTGGTTCAACATGTGCTCGTGCAGCGTGAGCTTGAAGCCGTCGGCGTAGTTGGCAACCCCCATGGCTTTGAGCCGACGCGACATCCGCTCGGCGTAGCAATGCTTGCAACCCGGGCTGATTTTGGTGCAGCCCGTCAGGGGATTCCAAGTGGTGTCGGTCCACTCGATGGAAGAGTTGGTGGCCATGTTAGGCTCCCCGGTCGCGATACTTCTTGAAGATATCGGTTACGATCTTTTGCGCAACACCATTTGCAGACGCGAAGAAGAGATAGTAGACGATTGCTCCTTGAGTGTTCCTCATCGGCATCGGTGGAGGGACGTGATCGAAGCCGGCAACTGTCCGAAGTCGCTCTTGAAATGCTGCGGCGATTGTCTCGTTGTCTGTTTTCTCGTCAACTATGCCGAACAATGTATCCTGCTGCTTATAAGCGACTTTCCGCCAGGAGTCATCGCCCCAAAAGGCGTTCATCCGGAGGATATCGCGTTCATCAACACCTTCCGGATTTCGCCAGAACACGTTCCGGTTCATATCCGCGATTGGAAAATTCAGGAACACGTCCAGAGACTTCATTCGTCCAGCTTCAAAAATCACATCCCAGTTCAAGTGCAGGCCGTACGGATCGAGTACGCACAGTCCACGCTTGTAATCTTTCCACAAAGCTTGAGGAAAAACCTCGTCCAAAAGCAACTTGTTGCAATCCCCTTCGTAAATGTTGACATTCGGCTCACCAGCCATCAGCAATCGGAGATTATCGGTTTTAAGGCTATTCAAGTCGATGAAATGGTATTCACGGAATGGCGGATCGATGTTGACAGCAATCTGAGGGCTGCCCAATACCTCTTCTCCGGACGATTTTGAGAGATGAACGCCAGCCCCTGCAAATGCATCAATGTAGACGTGTCCGAGTTCTGGCTTGGTCTGCTTCGAGAGAACTTTAGAATAGGCAGTTGCATACTCACGTATGATGTCAAGTTTGATTTCAGACCAATAGCCAATTTCATCAAGCTTCAGTCGCTTTTTCGAACTACCCATTTCTTTTACCTACCCCTTCAGCGGGCTTCTGACTTGGTCACTCCATTTTCATGATATACACACTTGAACACTATGGCAACATCAAAATCCTCCTCCCCTTACCCCAGCTCCGCGATCGGTTCCCCGTCCGTGAGCATCGGCATCGGCCGACCGCCTTCGCCGGGGAAGCTCGCGCTCTTGTAGTCCACCCTCAAATGGCTGAACACCGTCGCCCACAAATGGTTCGGCGTCATCGGGCGGTCCTTCGGCGTTTCCGCTTTGCTCGTCGTACTGCCGATGACTTGGCCCATCTTCGCCCCGCCGCCGCTCACGAGCAGGCTCATCGCTTGCGGCCAGTGGTCGCGGCCCGGTCGGCCCGTCGGCTTGTCGTACTCGATCCGCGGCGTCCGCCCGAATTCGCCGGTGACGATCACCTGCACGCGCTTGTCGAGGCCGCGGTCGTACAGGTCTTCGAGGAGTGCGCTCACCGAGCGATCCAAATAGCCGAGCTTGTGCTTGGTGTCGTTGAAGATGTCGCAGTTGACCGCGTGGCTGTCCCAGTTGTAGGTGCGGTTCTTCTGCATGTCTTCGCCGCGCGGCGTGGCGTTCTCGAGTACCACCGTCACCCATTGCACGCCCGCTTCGACGAGTCGGCGGGCCATCAAGCAGCGCTGGCCGTAACGGTGGTCGCCGTAGCGGTCGCGGACTTTGGGGTCTTCCTTCGTGTGGTCGAAGGCGCTCTTGGCCGCGGGCGAGGTCATCAGGTGGAAGGCCCGGTCGCGCGCGGTGTCCATCCCCGCGGCGATGCCGGTGGTGTCGTTCGCCATCGGCTTGTCGAAGGCGTTCAGCAACGCCCGGCGGTCCGCGATCTTATGCTCCGTCCCGGCGAGCACGCTCAGATTCTTGACGCCGAAGTCGGGGTGCGACGGATCGCCGGCGAGCGTGAAGGGGTGCGTGCTATGCCCCAAATACGCGGAGCCGAAGCTGAAGGTGTCGATGTCTTGGCGACCGCCGTCGACGATGTTGACGTAGTTCGGCAGGCCGTTGTGCATCCCGCCGAGGAGCTTGGTCGCCATCGACCCGGCCATCGGATAGTCGTTGACGAAGCCGGCCGGTTGGAGCGGATCGCGGCCGGTGAGAAACTTCTTGTGCCCACCACCGTGGTCGGCGAACGTGTGCGCGATCGAGCGGACGATGCTGAACTTATCGGCGCATTTGGCCAGCGCCGGCAGGTGTTCGCAGATATCGAGGCCGGGGACATTGGTGCGGATCGGTCGGAAGTCGCCGCGGAATTCGGACGGGGCGTCCGGCTTCATGTCGAAGGTGTCTTGGTGCGGCGGCCCGCCGGGGAGCCAGATGAAAATGACGGCGGGGTCGTTGGTGGTTTTGCTCGGCGCGTGCCCGGCCCGCAGTTGGAAGGGCGACACGCCCGCGGCCGCACCCGCCACCGCGATGGAGCCGAAACGGAGGAAATCGCGGCGATTCGGGCCTCGGCAGGGCATTCGCATTTCGACGGGCTCCTGGAACGGAGTGGGCGGGTGGGCAAACTGAACAATAGCAGATTTTGGAGGGGCGGTCAAATGCCCGCGGGGCTGCGAGAGTCGGTGATCCGAAAGCGAGCCGACTCACTTCTTGACCCAATCCACAGCGACACCCTGCATCGCAAACCCTTTCGGCGTGATCCGCACCTTCATCAGAGCCTCCGGCAATTTGGCGACTTTCGACTTCGACAGCGGCTCGGCCTGTTTGCGCAAATCGAACGCCACCAACTCGGCCTCCTGGTCCTGTGCGTGCGGGGCCGGATTCAAAACGTAGGCGACCCGTCGTGGACGGTCAGGAATCGGGTATCGTGTGCGACAGGTTGGCGAACCTTCGGCGCCCCGGTTCTGAGGCCGATCGACACGATCTCGTGGACTGCTTTCTTATCCACAGTCGCCCAACGTCGCGTCAACACGAGATCGCCGTCGATCGCCAGATCGGTGATGACCCCCGATTCGGCGACGCGCTTGCGGATCTTCCCCG
>JAYTBD010000860.1:0-2779 GCA_043737155.1 Fimbriiglobus sp.
CATACAATTGGGGCAAGGATCACCGCTTCCCATTGTTGGCACCCCACTCGAGGACGACCGATGCGGACTCTGTTGCCGACGATACTCGGGCTGGCAATCGCCGGCGCGCCGAGCGCGGCCGAAGACAAGGACAAACTCGTGCGCGAACTCGAATTGAAATCGCCCAAGATCGGCGTCAAGAAGGGCGCCCAGCCGGGCGATGCGGCGAAGATCACATCGAAGGCCGAACTCGCCGAGTTGATCCCTGACGAAGCCACGCGGGACGCCATCGCCGAGATCGTCGATTTCGACAAGGACTACATCCTCATCTTCGCGTGGGCCGGCTCGGGCGGAGACAAGCTCGTCGGCACGGGGGACAAGGGCAAGGTCCTGTTCACCGTGACCCGCGGTAAAACCAAGGACCTCCGCCAACATCTCCGCGTCTTCGCGGTCGCCAAGGACGCCGAGTGGAGTGTGGCGAAGTGAAGGAGCAACCCATGCCGGCCGAACCGAAATCGTTCGTCGAACACGTCGAGATGCAGGGGCACATCGTCGATTCGCTGCTGCTGCCCAAAGTGCTCGATGCCATCCTCTCGCGCGGCGGCGGTTACCACATCCACGAGTTCGTCCTCGGCCAGAAGCAAGACGACCCGAGCCGCGTCCGCATCGAAGTCCAAGCGACCACCGCCGCGAAGCTCGACGCCATCCTCGCCGAGATCCACCCGCACGGCGCGATCCCGACCGACGGCCACGATTGCCTCGCGGTCGCCGCCGACATCGACGGGGCCTTCCCCGATGGCTTCTATTGCAGCACCAACTTCCGCACCCAAGTCCGACTCCACGGCGAATGGGTCGATGTCGAAGATCAAGAGATGGACTGCGGCATCGCCATCGACCCCGAAGGCTCGGCCGCGCGGTGCGTGGCGATGACGGCCGTGGAACTGGGCGACCGCATCGTCGTCGGCCGGCGCGGTACGCGCGTCTTCCCACCGGAGGCCGAGTCGCGCAAAGGCAACCTGTTCGAGTTCATGTCCAGCCCCGTGTCGAGCGAGCGGCCGAAGGCGGTCAGCGTCCGCGAAGTCGCCGCGGCGATGAAGCGCTCCCGCGGTGCCGGGGAGAAAATCATCGCGGTGCTCGGCCCTGCGGTCGTCCACACCGGCGGGTCCGAGCACGTCGCCCACCTCGTCAGAGAGGGGTACATCCAAGTGCTCTTCGCGGGCAACGCTTTGGCGACGCACGACATCGAACAAGCCTTCTACGGCACCAGCTTGGGCGTCTCGTTCGACCACGGTCTGCCGACGGAAGAGGGGCACGAGCACCACCTGCGCACGATCAACACGATCCGCCGCACGGGCAGCATCGCCGCGGCGGTGCACAAAGGATTGCTGAAGTCGGGCATCTTGTACGAGTGCGTGCGGAAGCCGATCCCGTACGTTCTTTGCGGCAGCATCCGCGATGACGGCCCGCTGCCGGAGGTGATCACCGATGCGCTGCTCGCGCAAACCGAAATGCGCGCCCACATCCCCGGCACCGGCTTCTGCCTCATGGTCGCCACGACGCTCCACAGCATCGCCGTGGGGAATTTGCTGCCGGCGTCGGTGAAGGTGGCCTGCATCGATATCAACCCGGCGACGGTGACGAAGCTGATGGACCGAGGCAGCACCCAAACGGTGGGGATCGTCTCCGACGCGGAGCCGTTCCTGCGAATGCTGGTCGCGGAGTTGGGGTGATGTGCTTGGTGGCGGCGAGTTTGCCAACTTGCCGTGGACCGCCGACCGTCGCAAATTCCCACCAATCCCATTGGCCCCGGCCCCGAGTTCGGTTACAGTAACAAGGACATCCGGGTTACCCGCGACCGATTCTTTTCAGCGCTCGACTCCCCTTTTTCCGCAAGTTGATTTCCCCATGGCAGCTGCTGCGACCGGTGCCGGCGTACTCGAATTGCATTCCAAAGGGCACGGATTTCTCCGCGATCCCAAGAAGCACTACGCCGTCAAACCGCTCGATCCGTACGTCCCGCTCGACCTGATCCGGCACTTCAAACTGCGGCAAGGCGTGCTCGTTTCCGGTCCGCTCGGCCCGCCGCAACGCGGACTGGCCGCGCCGCGCTTGATCAATCTGGACACCATCGAAGGACTCGAGCCGAGGGAGTATAAGCCGCGGAACTGGGAGGAACTCACGGCGGTCGACCCGACGAAGTGGTTGAATCTGGAAACCGGCGCCCAACCGCTGACGACGCGGGTCATCGATCTGTTCACGCCCATCGGCATGGGCCAGCGCGGGTTGATCGTCGCGCCGCCGCGCTCGGGGAAGACGGTGCTGCTCTCGCATATCTCGCACGCTATCTCGCAGAATCACCCGGACATGGTCCTCATGATGCTGCTGGTCGACGAGCGGCCCGAAGAAGTCACCGAGATGAAGCGGACCTGCAAGGGCGAAGTGATCGCGTCGAGCAACGACCAAGAGACGGTGGTCCACGTCCGCACGGCCGAACTCGTGATGGAACGGGCCAAGCGACTCGCGGAACAAGGCAAAGACGTACTGGTACTGCTCGACAGTCTGACGCGCTTGGCGCGGGCTTACAACAAGCACACGAGCAGCGGTCGCACGATGTCCGGCGGCGTCGACACGCGGGCGCTCGAAGTGCCGAAGCGATTGTTCGGTTCGGCCCGTGCGTTCGAGGAAGGCGGCACCCTCACGATCCTCGGTACGGCGCTCATCGAGACCGGCAGCCGGATGGACGACGTGATCTTCCAAGAGTTCAAAGGCACCGGGAACATGGAGTTGGTGCTCGACCGCA
>JAYTBD010000861.1:0-6856 GCA_043737155.1 Fimbriiglobus sp.
AACGCCAACGAGCTGATCATCGGCTACAGTGCCACCACCTCGAAGACGACCGTGGTGAACATCACCAACCACAGCTACTTCAACTTGGGCGGGCACGCCGGTGGCACGATCTTCGACCACACGCTCGAACTCGTCGCCGACAAGTACACCCCCGGCGACGAGGGACTGCTGCCGACGGGCAAGATCGACCCGGTGAAAGGCACGCCGTTCGACTTCACCAAGGCGACGAAGATCGGAGATCGCCTCAAGGAAGTCAAAGGCGATCCGGTCGGCTACGATTTGAACTTCGTCCACGGCGACAAGCGACTGGCGAAGCCGAAGCTCGTGGCCACCGTGATCGAGCCGAAGAGCGGCCGCAAATTGGAAGTGCTGACCACGGAGCCGGGCGTCCAGTTTTACACGGGCAATTTCCTCGACGGCAAAGCCAAGGGCAAAGGCGGCGCGGTTTACAACCAGTACAACGCGTTCTGCCTCGAGGCGCAGTTCTTCCCGGACTCGCCGAACAAGCCCGAGTTCCCGAGCATCGCGCTGAAGCCGGGCGAAGAATACACGCAAACGACGATCTACCAGTTCGGCACGGTGGCGAAGCAGTGACCGCGCCGTTCGCCGACGAAACCGCCCGCGCCCGCGCCGCGCAAGCGGCTTGGGCGCGCGTGCCAGTCCGAGAGCGATTGAAGTCCGTCCGGGCCTTCCGGGCCAAGCTCGTCGATTCCCCGGACGAGCTTCTCACCGCCATCGAAGCCGATGTCCACCGGCCGCCGACGGAGGTGATCGGCACCGATGTCCTCAGCACCGCCTCGGCCGCGAAGTGGCTCGAAACGCGCGCCGCGTCGATCCTCGCTCCGCGCCGCATCGGGGATCGCCCGCTTTGGCTCTTCGGGGTTTCGACAACTCAGGTGCCCCGGCCGCACGGGATCGTCGGCATCATCGGCACGTGGAACTACCCCCTCTTTCTGAATGCCGTGCCGATCCTGCACGCGCTCGTCGCCGGCAACGCGGTGCTCTGGAAACCGAGCGAGCAGACCCCGCGCTTGGCGACTGCCCTCCACCGCCTGCTGTTGGAATCCGGCTTCCCCGCCGACCTCTTTCAACTGCTGCCCGCGACTCGCGAAGCCGGCCCGGAACTCGTCGAAGCCGATATCGACTTCCTCCACTTCACCGGATCCGATACCGTCGGTCGCAAGCTGGCGGCGCGGCTCGGCGAGCGGTTGATCCCGAGCACGATGGAACTCTCCGGGGTCGATGCGGCGCTCGTGCTCGCCGACGCCGACCTCGACGTGGCCGCGAAATCGATCTGGTACGCGGCGACGCTCAACGGGGGGCAAACCTGCATCGCCACGCGGCGGGCCTTTGTGGACCGCAAGGTGTACGCGGCGTTCGCGGACAAGCTCAAGGCGCTCGCGGAGAAGTCGAAGCCGGTGGCGCTGCAAATGCCGGGGCAAGTCGCCCAGATGGAGCGCTTGATCGCAGACGCCGCCGAGCGCGGCGGGACCGCGTTCCCCGCGCCGGCCGGTCGCTGTCAGCCGACTGTCATTCTGAACGGCTCCCCGGAGATGGCCCTCTGCCGCGAAGCCAGCTTCGCGCCGATCGTCGCCGTGATCCCGTGCGATTCCACCGCGGCAATGTTCGAAGCGGCGAACGCCTGCGCGTTCGGTTTGGCGGCGAGCGTGTTCAGTGCGGGCACCGACTCGATCCCGGAACTCCGCGTCGGCATGGTGAGCATCAACGATGTCGTGGTGCCGACCGCTCACCCGGCGACCCCGTTCGGCGGCCGCGGCGCCAGCGGTTGGGGTTCGACCCAAGGGCCCGAAGGATTGCTGGCCATGACCTACCCGCAGGTGATCGGCACGCGCAGCGGGTCATTCCGACCCCACATCGACGGCGGACTCACCCGCGACCCCGCGATCGGCGACTCCACGATGGGGATGCTCCGCTTCAGTTACGGCCGGGGACTGAAGCAGCGCTGGCGCGGATTGGTGCAAATGATCGGCGGCTTCCGTCGATCCGGGAAAGGGGAAGCGGGGTAGAATGGATCCGTCCAACAGAGGAGCTTTCCATGTTCACAGCCGACTTTATCTATGCCAAACTTCGCGGACAACCGTTCGTGCCACTGCGGATCGCCACTGAATCCGGGGAAACTTTCGACATCGTGTACCCCGACTTGGTGATGGTGGGAACGAGGAAGCTCGTAATCGGTTCTCCTTGCCACGACGATCCGACTTTATTCGACACCACTCGCACGATTCCAATTTCGGACATCACCGATATCCGGAAGATCGGCGCATGATCACCGAGCGCGCCAAGATGCTCGCGGGGGAACTCTACGACCCGCTCGATGCGGAACTCGTCCGGGACCGCGCCCGGGCGCGCGACCTCTGCTGGGACTTGAACGCGACGCGGGAATCGGACGCCGAATTGCGGCGCCAATTGCTGATGCAACTCTTCGGCAGCGGCGGCGGTACCGCGTGGATCCAGCCGCCATTCTTCTGCGACTACGGCTCGAACATCCACCTCGGCGAGCGCGTCTATTTCAATTTCAATTGCGTCGTCCTCGACGTCTGCGAAGTCCGCATCGGCGACTTCACCCTCATCGGCCCGGCCGTGCAAATCTACACCGCGACCCACCCGCTCGAAGCGGAGCTGCGCCGCAAGCAAGAATTTGCGAAGCCGATCACCATCGGCAAGGACGTTTGGATCGGCGGCGGGGCGATCCTCTGCCCCGGCGTGACCGTCGGCGACCGCACGGTCATCGGCGCCGGCAGCGTCGTGACAAAGAGCTTGCCGGCGGGGGTCGTCGCCGCGGGCAACCCGTGCCGGGTTCTGCGGACGCTGGCCGGGTGACCGATCACTTCTTCGACTTCGTATAGCTCAGCGACAGGACCGCGAAGGCGGTCGCCAACTCCGGCGACCCTTCCAAGAACGCGCTGTTGCTGTTCGCCCAACTGCCGTCCGCTTTCTGCTGCTTCTTCAACTCGTCGAAGAGTTCCTTCTTCCACGGGTGCTTCGCGTCTTTGGCGTCGGTGAATTCGTCTTCGCCGAGGGCGTCCATCGCCTTGGCGAAGGTGTGGTAGTAGTAGAACAGCCCCGCCTTGCCGTTGCCGGGGTTCTCGGTCAGCGTGTAGTGCCGCTTCACCCAGGCAATGGCCGCCTTCACGCGCGGATCGTCCTTGCTGACCCCCGCGTAGAGGAAGCTCTTGAGGCCGGTGTAGGTCATGCCGCCTTCGCTGCGGAGGCCGCCGGTGCTCGTCTGCTTGTCGCTCTTCTCTTTGTCTTGGTCGAAGGGGTTGTAAACGAAGCCGCCTTTGTTGTCGTCGTCGGTCTTCTTGGCGAAGGGCTGGTCGTTGTACTCGCCGCTGAGGTTCTGCGCCCGGCTCAGGAACGTCAGGGCCTTCTTCAGCGCCGGGTCGTCCTTGCCGGCCCCGGCCGCGATCAGCGCTTCGATGAAGAAGCCGGTGTTGCTGGTATCGGGTCGCGACTTGCCGTCGTAGCCGGCGCCGCCGAACTTGAGTTCCTTGTCGTCGGCGCCGTTGGCGTCCTGCACGCCCTTGACGTACTTCAGCGCCGCCGCGATGACCTTGTCGTACTTGCCGTCCTTGTTGCACTCGGTGAAGGCGACCACCGCGAGGGCCGTGGTGTAGTTCTCGAGCCCCTTCGAATAGATGCCGCCGTCCTTCTGCACGAATCCTTCGACGTACTTGATCGCCTTGGCGACGACGGCGTCATCCGGGGCGTAACCGGCCTTCACGAGCGCCGCCGCAACGAGGGCTGTGACACCGGGGCCGTACTTGGGGAGAAAGCTGCCGTCTTCGCCCTGCGCCGATTTGAAGTACGCATGGGCTTTGTCGAGGCTGGCTTTGAGATCGTCCGGCTTCGGTGCGACCTCGGCGGCGCGGGCCGGTGATACTGGGATCAGTACAAGCGCCCCGGCAAGGGCGAGTGTGAGCAGCGGGGGGGCGAATCGGAACATCGGCGGCAACCTCCGAAGGTGTGAAGAATGCGAACGGAGCAAGGACTATGCCGCTGCGATTGTAGCAGAATCCGCGCGCGGATCGGATTCACGCGGGCAATGCTTCACCACGGCTGGGCATTCGGAGTTCACCCTTGCGGTTCCGCTTCGCCGATGGGTCGCATCGCCATCTGCTGGGCGTTCAACCCGCCGTCGACGGGGATGACGATGCCCGTGGCGTACCGGGCCGCGTCGCTGGCGAGGAAGACGAACCAGCCCGCGATGTCCGCGACGGTGGCGATCCGCCGCAGGGGAATCTGCCCGATGATTTGCCCCCGCTCCGCCGGCGAGGACTTCAAACCGAAGTCGGTCAACGGCGTTTCGACCAAGCCCGGCGCCACGGCGGCCGTCGTGAAACCGAGCGGGGCGAGTTCCACCGCGAGTTGGCGGGTGAGCGCGTCGATGGCCCCTTTGCTGGCGTCGTAGAGCGTGTGGGCCGGTTCCGAGCGCGTGCCGTTGAGCGAACTCGTGAACAGGATCCGCCCGCCGCGACCGGCGCCGCGCTTCACCACTTCGCGGGTCGTGGAGAGGGCGCTCCAGACGTTCAAGCGGAAGATCGCCTCGAAATCGGCTTCGGTGAGTTCGAGGAATGCCGGCTCGCGGAAGGTGCCGACGTTGTTGACGAGCACATCGATGCCGCCGAGCGCGGTCCACGCCGCCTCGACGAGCGGACCCGCGGCATTGGGCTTGCTGAAATCGGCGCCGAAATAGTGGCAACGACCAGCGTGGGCGCGCTGCAATTCGGGCCAACCGTCCACCTCGGAGACCGGGAGGTGCGACGTCAGCGCGACGCTCGCCCCCGCTTCCAGCATCGCCTCGGCGACGGCCCGCCCGATGCCTTGGCTACTGCCGGTGACGAGGATCCGCTTGCCCGCGAGTATCATGGAAGTATCCTTCGATACCGGTGAATCACGATGGCACTCCCGCGCACGACGGCCCGCGTTTGGTTCGACCCCGTCGCCGAGGAGGGGCGATTCCTGCCCGAAGGGCCGCGCGCCGTCGGCGAGTCGGTGGTTTGGGTGAACATCCAGACCGGGCCGGACGCCACGGCGGGTCAATTGTACCAAGCCGACCTCGGCGATCCGCACTCGGTCATCGTCCACGAACTCCCGGGCCGACCGGGCTTCGCGCTGCCGACGGATCGACCGGGGCAGTGGTTGCTCGGCATCGACCACGTCGTCGGGGTCTACGATACCGCCGTCGGGCTGTGGACGCCGCTCGCGATGCTGCCGGACACCGATCCGCGCGTCATTATCAACGACGGCGAAGTCTCGCCCGATGGGACCGCGGTGATCTTCGGCACGAAGGATACCCAGTTCAAAAAGCCGATCGCTTCGCTCTATTTGTTCACCCCCGCTGACAATCGATTGACAGTACTCGCCGGCGGGCAGACCTGCTCGAACGGCAAAGTCTTCGCCGACGGCGGCCGGACGCTCTTCGACATCGATACCCCGCGCAAGGTGGTGACGCGCTACCGCTTCGATGCGGAAGCGCGGACGCTGGCCGAAATCGGCATCGCCATCGACCTGCGCGGCCGCGAAGACTTCCCCGACGGCATGTGCGACGCCGGCGAGGGCAAGGTCATCATCGCGTTCTACAACCCCGGCTTTGCCGAAGCGGGCCTCGCAGCGCTGTTCGATGTGAACACAAGTACAAAAATCGAAGAATGGGCGACGCCCGGCTCCCCGCGCGTGACATGCCCCGGTTTGGTGCGAGGCGACGACGGCGTCAAGCTGCTGCTGACCACGGCGACCGAGGGCATGCCCGCGGAGATGCGGGCGCGCTGTCCGAACGCCGGTGCGCTGTTCCTCGCCGATACGGCGATCAGTGCGCTCCCGCCGGCTTCGCGGGTGGTTTTGCGGTGACGCTGAACGAGTTGAAAAACTTCTCGGCGTACTCGGGATTTTTGCCGCCCGAGCCCATCTTCACCGCGATGAGCGTGTAGAAGCGGTCGTCGGCCACGAGCACACGCACGACCATCCGGCCGCTGCCGGCGTTGGCGACGGTCACGTCGATGACGAGTTCCTTCGCATCGACCCCGGTCATTTTGAGGTTCCGGCGCGAGACCTCGCGGGCGCTCATCGGCCCTTTCAAAATCCCGTTCAAACTCTCGTTCATCACCTGCTCGGCGGAAACGAACTGCATATTTTCGGCTTTCAGATCCGCGTAACCGACCAGATACGCTTCCTGCCCGAACAAGCGCTGCCCCGTGTAATACGTGCCGTTGCCCGCCCCCGGCACGTTTTCGATCGGCTTCGTTTCCATCGTCGGTTTGCCGGGGAATTCGGCGCTCCAGCGCGCGTCCGGCGGGGTGAACTTCTCCCACTTCGGGCTGATGACGAACATGTTGAGCAGGACGCCGCCGCCCCCGCAGCAGACGAGGGCCAACACGCCGATGATCCCGAGGATCCAGACCCAAGGGCCGCAGCCGGACTTCTTCTTCCGCGGCCGGTCGAAGTCGTCGTCGGCGCGCGGGCGGCGCCGCGGGGCATCGTCGTCCTCGCGTTCTTCGGAGCGCCGCGGCCGGTTGTCCGCGCTGCGTTCGCCGGTTTGGATGACGCGCTCGCAGACGCCGCAGCGGATGGGGCCGCCGTCGAGTTCCTCGGGGACGCCGAGGATTTCACCGCAACCGGGACAAGGAATTTCGCGCACGCCGGACACCCCGCAAACGGTGGATCGTCGGTCTTCATAGGGAACGTATGGGCCGGGAATTGCCCCGGCCCCCCGCAATCCGGAATTCCGAAGAATCGGTGCTTGACACATAATCCGAGGGCGGTTGTAATCTCTCCATCAGAGTGATCGTCACCCATTTCTCGATCGCCTCTGAGACAGAAGTCCCCTTTCTCCTGG
>JAYTBD010000862.1:0-2776 GCA_043737155.1 Fimbriiglobus sp.
ATCGACAACATGCTCGAAGAGGGCTTGAAGACGCCCGGGGCCGTCGATGTCACCGCGAAGTATCGCGGCGGACCCCGCTTGGTCAAGGAGGGTCGCATCGCTTATTTGCTGCCCTCCGTGATCCGCTGCGAAACCCCGGAGCACCCGCTGGCGAACAAGGAGTTCCTCTTCCCCTATACCAGCGTGATAGAATGTCCGCAGGCCGATGTATTCAAACGCATCGGTTATACCTTGGCGGCCAGCGTCTTCTCCCGCGACGCGGCCTTCACCGCCGAGGCGATGGCCTGCCCGCACATCGAGCGGCTGAACATCGGGGCGCTGCCGACGAACCGATTGACTTGGGATCAGCCGCATGAAGGGAATCTTTTCACGCACCTCTACAAGCAGCGGGCCCTCGCACTTGCAGCCGGTTGATTTCCAACCCCTCGGTCGCGTCATTTTCGCCCCGGGTTCGTTGAGCCGCTTGGGCGAAGCGTCGCGCGAAGTCGGCATCACCCGCGCACTGCTCGTCACCGATCCGGGGTTGACACAAACGGCTCACCCCCGGCGGGCGGTGGAATACTTGGAACAGGCCGGCGTCATTGTCGCCACGTTCGACGGCGTCAAAGAGAACCCGACCGAAAAGGAAGTGGCCGCGGGAGTGGATCTGGCGCGCCGACACGGTGTCGATGGCATTGTCTCTATCGGCGGTGGATCGAGCATGGACTGCGCGAAGGGAATCAACTTCCTGCTGACGAACGGCGGTCGCATGGCCGAATACAAGGGGCACGGCAAAGCGACGAAGCCGATGCTCCCGTCCATCGGAATACCGACCACCTCGGGCACCGGCAGCGAAGCGCAGAGCTACGCGCTCATCACCGATTCGTCGTCGCATATGAAGATGGCCTGCGGCGATAAGAAAGCCGCATTCCGCGTGTCGATCCTCGACCCCGAACTCACGCTCTCGCAGCCGAGGATGGTCACCGCCGTCACCGGCATCGATGCGCTGGCCCACGCCGTGGAATCGCTGGTCTGCACGAAGGCCAACCCGTTCTCGCGGATGTGTTCCCTCGCGGCGTGGAACCACCTCGAACCGAACTTCGAAACGGTGCTGCGGGAACCGGAGAATCTCGCGGCGCGGGCCGAAATGCAGATCGGGTCACATTTCGCGGGCATGGCCATCGAGGCCGCGATGCTCGGAGTGTGCCACAGTTGCGCCAACCCGCTCACGGCGCACTACGGACTGACCCACGGCACCGCCATCGGTATCCTGTTGCCGCATGTGGTCCGTTTCAACGCCCCCGTCGCCGGGGACCGGTACCGGGAACTCGGCGTCGATTCGGAGTCGCTGGCGAACCGCATCGCGGAGTTGACCCGCGCCGCCGGATTGCCGAGCCGCCTGCAAGATTGCGGGGTCAGCGAGAGTATCTTGCACCTGATGGCCGCGGAAGCCAACGACCAATGGACGGCCCGCTTCAACCCCCGACCCGTCGGCGAATCCGAAATCCTCTCCATTTACCACGCCGCTTGGTGACGCATGAACCGATGGCTCTCGATGGGTGCCGTGCTCGCGCTGATCGCAACGGCGACCGCGGGGGATTGGCCCGTCTTCCGCGGCGACGCCCGCATGTCCGGCAACGGCGCCGCGAAGCTGCCGGATCAACTCCAAGAGCGCTGGACCTTCAAAGCCGGGGATTCCGTGGACGGAGCGCCCGCAATCGTCGGCGGAGTCGTTTATCTCGCATCGATGGACAAGCATTTGTACGCCGTCGATTTGACGACCGGTAAAGAGAAGTGGAAGATCAAGCTCGGGCCGATGAAAGCGTCCCCGGCGGTCAATGGAAAAATCATCGTGGTCGGCGATGTCGAGGGCACCGTGCACGGGGTCGAACTGGCCACCGGCAAAGAGCTGTGGAAGTTCGCCACCGACGGCGAGATCACGTCCGGGGCCAACTTCTACAAAGAGAGCATCCTCATCGGATCGCACGATTCCAAGCTCTATTCCTTGACCGCCGACGGGAAGAAGAATTGGGAATATGCCATCGAAGGGCCGGTCAACGGATCGCCCGCCGTCGTCGATAGCACGACGTTCGTCGCCGGTTGCGATAGCATCCTGCACGCGATCGACATCCCGACGGGCAAGGAATTGTGGAACGTCGATCTCGGCGGCCAAGCCGCGGCCACCGCGGCCGTGGCGGGCGATTCCGCGTTCGTCGGGCTGATGACGAACCAAGTCATCGCCATCGACTTGAAGGCCAAGAAGAAAGCGTGGCTTTTTGAACCGGTTCGCCGGGCCCAGCCCTTTTACGCGTCGGCGGCGGTATCGGACGATCTGGTCGTGACCGCGAGTCGGGACAAAAAGATCTACGCTTTGGATCGGAAAACCGGGATCGAAGCTTGGAACTTCGCGTGCGAAAATACGGTCGACGCTTCGCCCGTGATCGTCGGTGACCGCGTTTACATCGGTTGCCAATCGAGCACCGCCGAGTTCTACGTGCTCGATCTGAAGACCGGTAAAAAGCTGCAAGAACTCACGCTCGACAGCAGCGTGACCGGGTCGGTGGCCGTTGGCCCCGATTGCATCTTGGTCGGCACCGAGAAGGGCGTTTTGTATTGCTTAGGTAAGAAGTGAAGGGGAACGGTTTCTTGTTAGCCGGACGCGCGAGCGACGGCCACGAACCGGGTTCTCTCCCAAGCGAACTCGGCCGATTCTTTCGATTCTCGCCGTCGCTAGCGCGTCCGGCTAACATTGTTCCAGAGTCGTCGATATGAGCACGCCGGATCAAGAGAAGACGGG
>JAYTBD010000863.1:0-2773 GCA_043737155.1 Fimbriiglobus sp.
TGGAACTGGTTACCCCCCCATCAGCTTCGCCGAGATCGCTTCGGCGTCGTAAACGCAGCCGCCCCAGACGCCGCCGCTGGCGTGTTGGAGCGCCGCCCAAAGTTTCGTATCCGCCGGCAGCGCCGGATCGGGGTGAAGGTCGGGCCGCAGGGACCGCTGCGCCAGCTCCACACTCCCCCACGTCGCGTCGTGGATTTGCGAAGCATCGCCGACGAGGTTGACGGTCCCTTCCAAGAGGTTGCGGTCGATCACGATCTCGACGATGTCGCCGTCGCGGAGCTTGCCGATGGGTCCGCCCGCGAGCGCCTCGGGGGAGACGTGGCCGATGCAGGCGCCGGTGCTGACGCCGCTGAATCGGGCATCGGTCAGCACCGCGATCTGTTTGCCCCACGGCAAGAATTTGAGCGCACTCGTCACTTGGTACGTCTCTTCCATCCCCGATCCCATCGGCCCCCGGCAGCAGAGCACCAGCACATCTCCGGGCACCACGTGCTTATCCCCTTGGCTCTTGAGCGCGGCGATGGCGGCCTTTTCGGTGGTGAAGACTTTCGCCGGGCCGACCTTCCGGTAAACGCCGTCGGCATCGACGACGCCCGGGTCGATGGCCGTGGATTTGATCACGCACCCGTCGGGCGCCAAGTTGCCACGCGGGAAGGTAACTGTCGAAGTGAGTCCGCGCTGGCGGGCCAGTTCCGGACTCATGATGACCGTGTCCGGGTCGATGCGATCGCGAGTTTCCAACAGGCCGCGCAGCCGCTTGCGCCGGTCCGAGACGCTCCACCAATCGAGCACCTTGCCGAGCGATTCACCCGACACGGTTAGTACATCCAGATTCAACAGGCCGAGTTCGCGCAAGTGCAGCATGACTTCGGGCACGCCGCCGGCGAGGAAAACGCGGATCGTCGGGTGGCCGATGGGGCCGTTCGGCAACGCATCGACGAGGCGCGGCACGGCGCGGTTGAAGAACGTCCAATCGTCGATGGTCGGCCGCTTCAACCCGGCGTGGAAAGCGATGGCGGGCGTGTGCAGCAAGAGATTCGTGCTGCCGCCGAAGGCCGCGAATACGGCGAGGGCGTTGCGGATCGACGCGTCCGTGAGGATGTCCTTCGTCGTGATGCCGCGCTGTTGCATCGACACGAGCGCCTTCGCGGAACGCCGCGCCATGTCGAGCCAGATCGGCTGACCCGACGGCGCCAGCGCCGAGTGCGGCAGGCTCAGTCCGAGCGCTTCGCCGATGACCTGCGAGGTCGCGGCCGTGCCGAGGAATTGGCATCCGCCGCCGGGGGATGCGCACGAGTGGCACCCCGCTTCCGCCGCTTGATCGAGGGTGATCTCGCCGTTGGAATAGCGCGCGCCGATGGATTGTACCTTGCCGGTGTCCTCCTCGCCGACTTCCCCCGCGAGCATCACGCCGCCGGGCACGAGGATGGTCGGAAAGTCGCGCTGGCTGGCCAAGGCCATCATCATAGCGGGCAAGCCCTTGTCGCACGTGGCCACGCCCATGACCCCGGCGCGCGTCGGCAAGCTCCGCATCAACCGGCGCATCACCATGCTGGAATCGTTGCGATAGGGCAGGCTGTCGTACATCCCGGCGGTGCCCTGCGTCCGGCCGTCGCACGGGTCGGTGATCGCCCCCGCGAACGGGATCGTCTTCAACCGTTGGAACTCCTCCGCGGCCGCTTTCACCAGCAGTCCGACTTCCCAGTGACCGCTGTGGAAGCCGAGCGCGATGGGCGAGCCGTCCTCGCCGCGCAGCCCGCCGTGCGTGCTGAGGATCAGGAATTCCTTGCGGCCGAGCAGCGCGGGGTTCAGCCCCATGCCGACGTTCTGGCTCCAGCCGAAAAGGTCGCCGCTGGGGGAGTGCCGGAGCAGGTCGTCGGTCAACGGCAGCTTCCCCGCCGGCCCGCGCACGGTCGAGGTCAAGGTGTACACGGAGTCGTCGGCGGTTTCGACGAGTTCATCGAAGAGGGTCATGGGCGGAGCACTCGGCGCGCGGACGGATGGGGTCATTGTGCGAATTTGAGTCGGATAATCCAGAACATGCATTCATGAATTAGGTGTTAAAGGTTTGAAATTTACCCATCGCGTGTGACGCGCATAGTATGATTATCCAAATCACATCGGAAACCCACGTTTTGGTTTCGACTCGATGGGACGAAAGCACTGCGTGTCGATGATTGAGATCGGCACAATCTGCTGTGGGGTAAGGGCCGTACCAGTCTTTGCACAATTCCATTGCGTTACCATGCGAGTCCGCCGATCCCCGAGGTTGGGGGTACAGGACTGCGTAATTACCGACAGCAGATATTCGCCACAGATTTCTTCCGGCGCGAACAGCGGAGTGAGTATGTTCATGGAAACCCAGCGCAATGGGCTTGTGTTCAATCTAAATTTGTTGACGAAATAGTACCAATCAGCTTCCCTTGGAAGTCCGAGCTTATACCCACTTTCCCGCTTTGGAGTGAATAAGAACGATCCAATCCGTTTGATTTCTAAAGTTTTGAATCGGATAGTTGTCAGCGATCGGCTATCAGCCGAGGAAGACGGGCAGATGCCAAAATCAACAGGTGCACCCGACAGACCAAGGTGCGCCAAAGTTTTCTGGCGGTGGAACCGGCGTCTCGCCGGTTCGAGCTCAACAGAACCGGCGGGACGCCGGTCTCACTGTTTCGTGCCAGAATCCGTCGGCGCGCCCCCTTTCTCCGGTTCGGCTTTATTTTTCCGCCGCCATCGCTTATCACGGCGTCGCCTCGCCGGAACTTCACGGATGAAG
>JAYTBD010000864.1:0-2771 GCA_043737155.1 Fimbriiglobus sp.
CTTGCTGGCCGGGGCGGTGTTGCTCGGCGCCGGCGGACGCGGGCCGGCGGCGCCACCGTCTGCACCGGGACGAACCGGCGGGCCGAATTGCGTGCGCGGTGGACCGGCGTTGGGCGGGCCGAATTGCGTGCGCGCCGGACCGGCTTGGGTACTACCGGCGAGGTTGCGAACACCCTGTTGCGGCAACGGGCCCATCGGTCGCTGCGGGCGTGGTGGCTGGGCGGCGGGTGCCGGTGCGGGAATCTGAACCGGAGTGACCGGCGCTGCGACGGGGGCACTCGCCTCGGCGGCGGGCGCCATCGGTGCCGGAGCCGGGATCGGGGCATGCACGGGGGCGGATGGCGCGGCGGGTGGACCGCTGCGGTGCGGAATCTGATGCGGCGGGCCGGGTTGACCGGGCCGCGGCGGGTTCGGGCGATTGCCGAGCACCGGCATCCGGTTCGGATTCAGGAGATCTTTGACACCGCGGCCTTGGATCAAAGCGGAAGAAGGCACCACCGGCGCGGGTGCAGCCAGGACCGGCACTTCGATAGCGATCGGGTCCTCGACATCGGCGGCGACTTCCGCGACCAATGTCTGCTCGACCGGCGCCAGTTCAGGCTCGGCGAATGTTTCGGCTTCGATGGGTGCGACTATTTCAGCGACGGGCTTGACCACCTTCGGCGGTGGGAGCGTGCGGACCTTCGTTTCCAAAGTTTTGGGCGGGCCGGCAGGTCCGGTGGGCTTAGATGGCGCCGATCCGGCGGAGGGCGCTTTGGAGCCGCCCTCTTTTACGCGCTTCTTGAGCGCGACGACATGCTCGGGTTCCAGTCCGCTGAGTTGATTCTTGATGCTGGGGTAGCCCAGCTCTTGTCAGAGATCGAGGATGTCCTTGGTGTCGAGCTTCAGCTCTTTGGCCAGGGCGTAAACGCGAACCTTCTCTTGGGTCTTCTCGAGGGTCTTCGACAAGCGGCGCTCCTTGGGAGGCCGCTGTGTGCGGCCCCGTTATGTGGGAATTCTAACCGGTTTATTCGGATTGGGAAGGGGTTGTGCGACGGCGGTCATGCCGACGCTCCTTCCGGGGTGGTCTTTTCGGTCGCGCTAGCCCCGTCGGCCATCGCGGGGGTTTCATCGGTTGTCATCGTCCCCTCCTCGGGTGCTTGCGGGATCGGTGCATTATATGACCATACGACACGGGCGCGGATTTGACCAGCGGCGAAATGGCCAACGTCGGATGAATTTGGATGTGGGTAGTGATGCATTAGTGTGTTGATGGGCTTCTGTCTTATCGTTTTTTTTCTGCATCCCTCTCGGCTCGCAACCGCTCGAGTATCAACTTTAAGATCTTTGGTGGTATCCGTCGCTCCTCGGGAGATCTTTCATCTACGACTCTGATGTATGTCGGCCCCCCCGACTGGATCGATGTCGGAATGGGCGTGAGCGTGCGAGATGATTGCGCAGGTTTCCGTAGTTCCTTCGGCACGGGCGCAGAGCGAGCGTGTGGCGCACCGAGACAAAGCACGGCGAGAAGCAAGATCGGTCGCATCGCAGTAGCCCCTCGAATTCGATCTGTCTTCCCCTCTTGGAGAACACGCTCCGCGGGCGGAGGCGGTGATTGCTCGAAATCCCCGTCGGCACCTCAATTATCATTCGCTTTTCCCGAACGCTTCTAGCGCGGCTCGGGCCTGTCTCCGGATCGCTTCGTCGGGGTCGTCGGTCCACGTCCCGACCAGTTTCGCGGCCGAGGCGCCGTCCTTCCCGAGCGAGGTCAATACCTTGAGTGCCACCCGCCGAGTTTTGGGATCGTGGAGCAACCGCGACAACTCCGCCACCCCGGCCTCGCCCAATTGCCGGAAGTTGCTGTGGGTGCTGTGACCGATACCGTTTTTGGCCAGTTCCGCGGAGAGCATCCGCGCCGCGACGCCTTGGTCCGGGCAAAACTTGGGCGCGAGTCTGCACACCATGTTTCTGACGCGGCCATCATTGGAGTCGTGCAGGCGGGCGATCGCCGGCCAGACGGCGGAGCGGATGGAGGGACCGATTATGTCGATGGCGAAGAGCGCGTGCAATTGCATTTCCACAGACTCGCCCGGGAACTCGATGAACTCCCCGATTTGCACTTTGCCATCCTCGCCTACGAACTTCATCGTTTCGCGCCGCGCGGGGGGCACTACCCGGGAAAGGCCGCGCAACAATGTCGGGATGAGTGTCGCCGGCCGCCGCTCGATCCGCCACAATGCGGTACACGCGTAGTGGCGGAGCGAAGCCTTGTCCGATTTCAGACAGAGCTTCAAGGGGCCGACGGCGCTTTTGGCATGAGGCCCCATCCAACCCAAGCTGATGGCGACGGAGTCCCGATTTTCCGACTTCGGGTCGAGAAGGACTTTCACGAGCATCGGAATGAAAGGTACGGCCCCCGCGCGAAAGGCGGTCAACCGACCGATCAGGATTGTTTGTAAACGGCCTTCCGTCCGGGGGATGGAGAAAACAAGCAGGCCGCGAAGTTCGTCGCGATCCGAATAGGCTGCGGCCAAGGGGTACCAATTGCAAAACTGGTCGGCGTCGCGGGCTTTGATGGCGACCCTCAACGAGTCGAGGGCAACCTCGCTATAAGCGTGGGGCAAAGAAACGGCTAGGACCACAATCGCTTGGAGAACGAACATGGGGTCACCGCTGAACGAGGGAGGATTTGAAAGACTAGTGCGTCACCGCACGAGTTCCTTTGGGTAGAGGAAGGCCAGCTTCTTTCTGGCGTCGGCCACCCGGAACGTCCAGACGATTTTGGCCCGCAC
>JAYTBD010000865.1:0-2769 GCA_043737155.1 Fimbriiglobus sp.
CTCGAACGCGTTTGCGCCGGCGTGTACGGGCCCAAAGGCGTCTTCCCGAACGTCGATTTCTACTCCGGCACGGTCTACCAAGCCCTCGGCATCCCGACGGATGTCTTCACGCCGATCTTCGCCATCGGCCGCGTCGCGGGTTGGCTGGCCCACTGGTTGGAGCAACTCAACGGCAACCGCATCTACCGCCCGGAGCAGGAGTACGTCGGCAAGCTGAACGCGGCGTACGTCCCGCTGGAAAAGCGCCCGTAGGATTTGCCCGCCCGGGGTTTCGTGCTAGTTTTCGGCGTGACCAGCACCGCGACATTCGAACCGCAGACGCTCCGCTCGGCGGCGGACGCCCCGCCGCCGGTGGCCCGGCTCGGCTACTTCGAACGCTCGCGGCCGGTTCGACTCATCCTCGGGTCGTTCCTGTTCTTGACGCTCCCCATCGCCGCCGTGGTGCTGCTCGTCCCGGATTCTCCCGCGCTCACGTGGCTCTACGTCTGGCTCTTCGGCGGCACGCACATCGTGCTGACGCTGACCATCTACGGCAGCCGGGCGAACCGTCGCCACTTCACCAGTAGCTACCGGAATCTGATCGTGTTCGTCGCCATTCCGCTCGGCCTGCTCGGTTGCTATCTCGCGATCCGCACGCTGGAATTGGGCACGACCGTCCCATGGCTCGCCGTCGCGTTCTGGGCCGGGCTTCGCCTCTTCAACTTTCTCCATCTCACGCGGCAGACTTTCGGCGTCCATCAAATGTTCAAAGCGCGGACGCGCGCCGAGTTCCCGGCGTGGACGAAGCGAGTCGAGAACGGCACCGGGCTAGCACTGGTGGCGACGCTGATGCTGACCCACGCGGCCGGTGGCGTGTGCCCATTGCTCACGGAGTCATCGTTGGAATTGCGGATCGCTTGGATCGTCTGCGCCTCGGCCGCATTCGGATTGTACCTTGCCTCGATGGTCGCCCTTTTCCGCTCGCAGCAATCGCCAAACGCGCCCGGCTGTCGCGAGGCGATGCTCTACTTTACCCTGCAAACCCTCGGCACCGCCGCCGCAACCCTGTACCTTCCGCTTTACCTCGCGGCCTTGGCAATGCACTACGTCGAGTACCACGTCCTGATGGTGCCGCGGATCGCCAACCAAGAACTCGATCCGACGAGCCCCATCGACCGCGGCTACGGGTGGCTGCGCACGCGACCCTTCGTCTTTCTGTCCGTCGTCCTCGGATTGTCCGCGCTCGTCACCACGGGTATGGGTTCGATGGATGTGGGACCGTCCGATACCGCCGCATGGGGCGTGCTGCTGACCGCGTTCGATGCGCTCGTCGCCGTGCATTACTTCCTCGAGATGCAAATCTGGAAGTTCGGCGATCCCCACTTCCGCCGCAGCTTGGCCGGCGTCTATTTTGCGAAACGGGTGCCCGCTTCAGAAACTGACCGCCAACCGCTATCCGCTGACCGCTGATTTTTCGATAAAATCCGCGGACAGGAATTAGCACTCAGCGGTCAGCTTCAATCCTCGGAAAATGTCCCATGCTCGATGCCGGCTTCATCCGCGACAACCTCCCCGCCGTGAAGGCCAACTGCGCCGATCGGAACGCCTCGCCCGACCTCGACCGGATCGTCGCGCTCGACGACGACCGCAAACGATTGCAGCGGTTCGCCGATGAATCCAAGGCGAAGCAGAACGAGGTCACCAAGAAGTTCCCGAGTGCTAAAACCCCGGAGGACAAGCTTGCGCTGAAAGAAGAAAGCTCGCGTCTCAAGGAGCAAGTCGCCGGGGCCGATGCCCGGTTGAAACAGGTTCAGGTCGAGTTGAATGCGGCGCTGATGACGGTGCCGAACATGACTCACCCGGCCGCGCCGGTGGGAAAGGATCCTTCGGCGAATAAAGTCGTCGCGGAGTTCGGCGTCAAACCGAGCTTCGATTTCAAACCCAAAGACCACTACGACCTCATCCACAGCCTCGATCTCGCCGACCTCGAAGCGGGGGCGCGGGTTGCCGGTCAACGATTCTATTTCCTCAAGAACGAAGGTGTGCTGCTCGAACTCGCGCTCGTGCAGTACGCGATGCAGACCCTGATTCGCCACGGCTTCACGCCGGTCATCACGCCCGACTTGGCCCGCGTCGAAGTGCTCGAAGGCATCGGCTTCATGCCCCGCGACAACGCCGAGACCCGGCAAGTCTACACCATCGCCGACTCGGATTTGTGCCTGATCGCCACGGCCGAAATCACTTTGGGCGGGATGCACCGCGACCAAGTTTTCGAGGAGGCCGACCTGCCTCGGAAGTACGTCGGTCTGTCGCATTGCTTTCGTACGGAAGCCGGGGCCGCGGGGCGCGACACGCGCGGCCTCTACCGTGTCCACCAATTCACCAAAGTCGAAATGTTCACCTTCTGCACCCCCGAGCAGGGGGACGCCATTCACGAGGAAATCCGGGCGATCGAGGAGGAAATCTTCAACGGCCTCGGTATCCCCTTCCACGTCATCGACACGTGCACCGGCGACCTCGGCGGCCCGGCTTACCGCAAGTACGACCTCGAAGCGTGGATGCCCGGCCGCGGCACCGACGGCGAATACGGCGAGATCACCAGCACCTCCAATTGCACCGACTTTCAAGCGCGCCGGCTCGGGATCCGCTACCGGCCCAAAGAAAAAAAGGGCGGCGGCCTGCCGTTCGTGCACACGCTCAACGGCACAGCGGTGGCCTGCACCCGGGCGATGATCGCAATCCTCGAGAATTACCAGCGGGCCGACGGAACCGTGAAGGTGCCCGAAGTGT
>JAYTBD010000866.1:0-6831 GCA_043737155.1 Fimbriiglobus sp.
CACTGAATGACTTTCCCGCGCATGTTCGAAAATTGATCGACACCTACTGCTTGCAGGACGACGACACGGCCTACCTTCCGCCGCACGGATTTCGCATCGTCGACCTCGTCACATTTTTGAATCACGCCGACGAGCCGAACCTCCGGCAAATGGAAGGCGGCAGCTACTTCGTCACCCTGCGCGACATCGCCGCGGGAGAAGAACTCACCATCGACTACGGCATCCTGAGCATCGAGTGAGCCGCTCCCGTGTAAAATGCCAGTGCCCCGCGCACGCACCGGAGGTCGCCCCATGCCGTCCCCCATCCTCGGTCGAAATCTCGTCGCCGGCGAGTGGCTCCCGCACTCGGGCGACTTCGCCAGCACCAACCCCGCCATCCTGAATGAGACCGTCGGCCACTTCCCCACGGCGAATGCCGACCTCGTCGGGCAAGCCGTCGCGGCCGCGCGGCAAGCGTTCCCCGGATGGCGGCGGATGTCGCGCATCCACCGGGCCGAGTGCTTCCACCGCCTCGGCTCGTTGATCGAACGGGACACCGACGCGTTGGCGACTCTGATGGCGCGCGAGTGCGGGAAGATTTTGAACGAGTGCCGGGCGGAGGTCGTGGAAGGATTGCACATGGTGCAGTACGTCTTCGGCACCGGCCGGATGCCCGTCGGCGATGTGATCCCGTCCGAGATCGCCGAGAAGGATGCGTTCGTGCGCCGCAAACCGCGCGGCGTCGTCGGGGTCATCACGCCGTGGAACTTCCCCTTCGCCGTGCCGCTCTGGATGCTCGCGCCGAGCTTACTGGAAGGGAACACGGCCGTATTCAAGCCGAGCGAAGAAACCCCCGCAATCGGTCAGCGGCTGGTCGAATTGTTCGTCGAAGCGGGCTTTCCGACGGGGACGATCAACTTGGTCCACGGGGCCGGGAGTGTCGGCGAATCGCTGGTGCAAAACCGTGGGGTGAACGCGATCCTCTTCACGGGGAGTTCCGCCGTCGGCCAGCGGATCCAGCAAATCTCGGCGGGGTTCCACGACCGCATCGTCGCAGCGGAGATGGGCGGGAAGAACGCCGTGATCGTGTGCGAAGACGCGGACCTGAAACTGGCGGTCCCCGCCGCGGTGCTGAGCGCGTTCAAGACCACCGGCCAGCGCTGCGTGAGCGCGAGCCGGATCCTCGTTCACAAGTCCGTAGCCGGTGAATTCATCCGGGCGTTCATCGACACGGTTCACCGCATCCGCTTCGGCGATCCATTCGACCCCGCCAGCTTCGCGGGGCCGCTCATCAACCGCAAAGCGGTCGAGAAGACGCTGATGTACAACGGAATCGCCAAGGCCGAAGCGCTCGACATGATCTTCGAGAGCCGGGAGTTCGATCCGCAGCCCGGTTGCTTCGTGTCCCCCTGCGTCTATGCGATCCACGACAATCCGCAATCGCGTTGCCTCAAAGAAGAGGTGTTCGGTCCCCACGTCGCCATCGTCCCCTTCGACGACGATGAGCACGCCGTGCAAATCGCCAACTCGACCGACTACGGCTTGTCACTGGCGGTCATCACCGAGAGCTATCGCCGGATGCGTTTCTTCCGCGAGGAGTGCGACTACGGACTGGGCTACGTCAATCTGCCGTGCATCGGCGCGGAAGTGCACCTCCCCTTCGGCGGGGTCAAGAAAAGCGGCAATGGTCATCCGTCCGCCGCCGGGTTGGTCGAAACGATCACGCACAAATACGCGTGGACCGTGAACCACGGCACGGGGATCGTCATGGCGCAGGGGATGTCGAGCAGCATCGATGGCGGCCCGGCGTAACGGCGTTGTAGAATAGATGAAAATGGTTTTGGATATAGGAGCTTGACATGGTGCAGCCGATGGAACTGGCCCGACTCACTCTGGCGATGCGGGATCTCCCGCCCGACAAGTTCGGACAAGTCCGAGACCTCGTCTACGCGCTGCGACAGGATTGCGGCATGACGCCGATCGACTCCAGTGACGAGTGGACGCGTGAGGACGAGCTGGACATGAGCCGTGCATGTTTGATGCGTTTCGAGGAGGAACACCCCGACGAAGAGTGGGGAGTGGACTACGCAGCGGTCGGAGTATCGAAATGATCGTACCGGGTGACATTGTGCTGATCGACTTCCCCGGCGTCCAAGGCAGCAATCCCCGGCCCACCGTAGTCGTATCGACAGCCGCCTACCAGCTTGTCCGACCCGATGTGATCGTCGCGCTCTTCACCAGCAAAATTGCGAAGTCCGTCACGCCGACCGACTACGCACTCCAGGATTGGTCGGCGGCAGGCTTGCATGTGCCCACCGCCTATCGGTCGTTCTTCGCCACCCTGCCGATTCGGGGTGTGCGCCAGTTGCTCGGCCGCGTCAGCGACCGCGATTGGGCCGAGATTCAAGTTCGACTGAGACTCGCCCTGGCCGTCAATTGAATTGCGAGGTGGCGCCCATGTTCCGCTTCGACCACCTCCCCGTGCCCGCCATCGCGACGCCGCTGCCCGGCCCCATCGGCACCGGATTGCTCGCGCGCGATGCGGTATTCGTTTCCGGTTCGTACACCCGCGTTTATCCACTGGTCGTCGCCGAAGGCTCCGGGGCCGTCATCGTCGATGTCGACGGCAACCGCTTCCTCGATTTCACCGCCGGCATCGCCGTCGCCAACACGGGTCACTGTCACCCCGCTGTCACCGCGGCGATCCAAGACCAAGCGGCGAAGCTCATCCACATGTCGGGTACCGATTTCTACTACCGGCCGCAAATCGAACTCGCCGAGCGCCTCGCGGCCGTCGCGCCCGGTCCGTCGGCGAAGAAAGTCTTCTTCTGCAACAGCGGGGCGGAAGCGGTGGAGGCCGCGCTGAAGCTCGCCCGCTGGCACACCCACCGCAGTCGGGTGATCGCCTTCATGGGTGCCTTCCACGGCCGCACTTACGGCGCGATGTCGCTCAGCGGATCGAAGCTCGCGCACCGCCGCGGCTTCTCGCCGCTGGTGCCCGACGTGCACCACGTCCCCTTTCCCCGCGAGTGTTCAGGGACGTGTGCGACGGCCGGGTGTCAGTTGGTCCGCGACCTCGAAGAAGGATTGTTCCACCGCACCGCCCCCCCGGAGGAAGTCGCGGCGATCTTCGTCGAACCGATTCAAGGCGAGGGCGGGTATCACGCTCTCCCCGACGGGTGCTGGCCGGCGCTGCGGGCGCTGTGCGACAAGTACGGCATCCTGCTCGTCGTCGACGAAATCCAATCGGGCATGGGCCGCACGGGGACGATCTTCGCGGTGGAAACTTCCGGAATCGAGCCGGACATCATCTGCACCGCCAAGGGGATCGCCTCGGGGCTGCCGCTCGGGGCGATTATCGCGAAGTCGGACGTGATGGACTGGCCCCCCGGCAGCCACGCCAGCACCTTCGGCGGCAACCCCGTCGCTTGTCGAGCCGCGCTAGTCACGTTGGATCTGCTCGAATCGGAGTACATGTCGAACGCCCGCGAGCGCGGGGCGGAATTGCTGGCCGGGTTACACGATCTCGCCGCGCGGTATCCGATGCTGACTTCGCCGCGCGGTCGGGGATTGATGATCGCCGTCGATACGCCGAGCGCGGTGGTCCGCGAGGTGGTCATCGACCACTGCTTCCGCGCCGGATTGCTCCTCCTCGGTTGCGGCGAAACGGCGATCCGATTCTGCCCGCCGCTGTGCATCACATCGGAGCAAGTGGGGATCGCCTTGCGAATCCTCTCGACTGTCGTGGGGGAACTGGCTAAAACTCCCACTTGAATTCGACGCGGGAAACGGAGTGCTCCATGTCCCGAGTTTTGGTCACCGGCGGCTGCGGCTTCATCGGCAGTAATTTCATCCGCCGGTTGCTCGCCACCGACCCGGGTGTGTCGGTCGTGAACTTCGACGCCCTCACGTACGCGGGCAACCTCGCCAACCTCGCCGATGTCACGGGCAACCCCCGCTATGCATTCGTCAAAGGCGACATCACGAACCGGGACGATGTTCGAGGCGCGCTGAAGGGTGGCATCACGGATGTCATCCACTTCGCTGCCGAGAGCCACGTCGATCGCAGCATCCAAGACTCCGGCCCGTTCGTGCGCACGAATGTCATCGGCACGCAGATTCTGCTCGATGCGGTACGCGAGTTCAAGATCGCCAAATACGTCCACGTATCGACCGACGAGGTCTACGGCAGCCTCGGACCGACCGGGGCGTTTCTCGAAACGACCCCGCTCGATCCGAGCAGCCCTTACAGCGCGAGCAAGGCCGGATCGGACCTGTTGGTGAAAGCGTACCACCACACCTTCGGCATGCACGCGGTCATCACGCGGTGCAGCAACAACTACGGGCCGTACCAGTTCCCCGAGAAGTTGATCCCGCTGTTCATCACGAATCTTTTGAACGATCAGCAAGTGCCGGTGTACGGCGACGGGATGCAGATCCGCGATTGGATCCACGTGCTCGACCACTGCGGCGGCGTCGAAGCCGCATGGCGGCGCGGCCGCTCCGGCGAGGTCTACAACTTCGGCGGTCGCTGCGAGAAGGCGAACCTGCATCTCACGCAGTTACTGTTGGAATTGCTGGGCAAACCGAAGACTCTGATCAAGTACGTGCAGGACCGCCCCGGCCACGACCGCCGCTACGCCATCGACTGCACCAAAGCCGAGTCGGAGCTCGGTTGGTCGCCGAAGATCGGCTTCGAACGAGGCCTGCAAGACACGATCGACTGGTACAAAGCCAACGCCGAGTGGGTGGCGAATATCAAGAACAAAGATTACCTGAGCTATTACGAGAAGCAGTACGGCAAATAATCTTCGCCGCGAGCCTGCGAGCGTCTTCAAATGGAGCACACATGATTCGCGGAGTGATTCTCGCGGGCGGCAAAGGCACCCGCATGGGCGAGCTGACCAAGGTGACCAACAAGCACTTGTTGCCCGTCGGGCCGTATCCGATGGTCTACCACCCGTTGAAAAAGCTCACGGGGGCCGGTCTCACCGACATCCTCTTGGTGTCGGGCACCGAGCACATGGGCGACTTCGTCGAACTCCTCGGTTCGGGCAAGGATCACGGTTGCCGGTTGACGTACCGCGTCCAAGACGAGGCCGGCGGCATCGCGCAAGCGCTCGGGCTGGCGGAACTCTTCTGCACCGATAGCCGCTCGTGCGTCCTCCTCGGCGACAACATTTTCCAAGCGAGTCTGAAGCCGATGCTCGAAGCGGCCGCGGCCAAGCCGGATTGGGCGTGGATCGGCTTGAAGGAAGTCCACGATCCGGGTCGCTACGGCGTAGCCGAGTTGGACGGGGAGCGCGTGATCGGCATCGAGGAGAAACCGACGTCGCCGAAGTCGAACCTCGCGGTCGTCGGCATCTACATTTATCCGCCCGATGTGTTCACGTTGATCAAGACGCTCAAGCCGTCGCGTCGGGGCGAACTGGAAATCACGGACGTGAATAACTTCTATCTGAAGCAGGGCCGCATGGGATTCAGCACCCTCGACGGCTACTGGACCGACGCCGGGACGCTCGATTCTCTCGACGTGGCCAACGACTTGGTTCGCAAGCAGACGCCGACGTATTGAAGGAATGCGGAGTTCCGCATTTCACAGCAACCCGTGGTGTCCAAGGTACCTTTCCGCATCCAGCGCCGCCATGCAGCCCGTGCCCGAGGCGCTGATCGCTTGGCGGTAGTAATCGTCCGCGACATCCCCGGCCGCGAACACCCCTTGGACGCTCGTGTAGGTACGAGCCGTCGTCGTCCAGAGGATGTAGCCGCCCTCGTTGAGCTTCACTTGGCCGTCGAGGAAGCCGACGTTCGGCGTGTGGCCGATGGCGCAGAACATTCCTGTGACCGGCAGCGTTTCGTCGGGGCCGCCGACGGTGCTCTTGATCCGCACGGCCGTGACGCCCGCTTTCTCTTCGCCGAGCACTTCGTCGACGACGCTGTTCCACTTGATCTCGATCTTGGGATTGTTCTTGGCCCGCTCGGCCATGATCTTGCTCGCCCGCATCTCATCGCGGCGCACGATCATGTAGACCTTGCTGGAAAACTTCGTGAGGAAGTTGGCCTCCTCGGACGCGGAGTCGCCGGCTCCCACGACCGCGAGCGGCTTGTTGCGGAATCGCGGCAGCGCCCCATCGCAGACGGCGCACGCGGAGACGCCGTAGTTCTTGTATTTGTCCTCACTCGGCAGTCCGAGGTAATTGGCGCGCGCCCCGGTGGCGATGATGAGCGTCAGCGTCTCGACGGTGGTGCCGTCGTGCAACGTGAGCTTGAACGGGCGATTCTGCAGATCGACTTTGAGCACGTCTTTGGATTCGATGCGCGTTCCGAAATTCTTGGCCTGCTGGCGCATGAGGGCCATGAGTTCGGGGCCATTGATACCGTGCGTCGGCGCCGGTTTGTCCTTTTCGACCCAATAGGGCATATCTTCGGGCTGCAACGACGTCTTCAAATATTGGCGGGTATCGCCGGTGGGCCAGCTCGGGAAGTTTTCGACTTCGGTCGTGAGCGCGAGTTGGCCGAGTGGCAGCGTACCGTTCTGGCGATTGCGGTCGTCGTCCGGATTGCCTTGCAAGACAAGGGGGTGCAGTTCGGCGCGGGCGGCGTAAATGGCGGCGGTCCAAGCGGCCGGGCCGGAACCGATGATGATGACCTTCTCGGGCATGGCGGGAGCGGCTCCGGTTGATGATGAGGTCGATCGACGGGATTGGTGCGGGCGTCAGGAATCACGCTATATCATTATAGCTCCAACAATCCACATTCCGCAGGTCAAACGCGATGTCGACCGCGATCACCCCATTCGGAGCGCTCGAACCACATTACCAATCCATCGAGGTCGAAGCGCGCGAGCGGGAA
>JAYTBD010000867.1:0-6829 GCA_043737155.1 Fimbriiglobus sp.
CAATCCAAGGTGGATATGGGCAAGCTCGAAGAGACGCTGATGCGCGAGGGGATCGGCAAGTTCGCCGACCCGCACAAGGCGTTGATCAAGTTGATCGCATCCAAGAGGTAATGTCCCGACTATCTCAAATAGTCACATCGTAGGGGCACCCCTTGTGGGTGCCCTGGCAAAGAAATATAGAAGTTCCCGCTATCCGGCAGTCGCTGCGGATTTCGGTCCGCCGGGCACCCACAAGGGGTGCCCCTACGGCGCTTTGGTCGCGTGACCAATTGCTGTGGCCGATACTGTTGGAAACGCTCCGCCCGACGCCCGTGAAGAATGGAGCTTTCGGATTCCCGGAGGTGGCGTCACGCAAAGCGTGACCTACACTTCCGCCATGCGCTTCTACATCATCCGCGCGCTGCTGACTAAAGAACTCCGCCGGCACGTGGCCAACCGCGGGGGGATCGCCCTCGCGGTGCTGATGATCGTCGCCGCAGTGCTACTTTCCGTATTCAACCCGACCACGGCCGACGGCGGCTCGGGCGGGGGCGACCTCGTCGGCGGCGTGCACCACTGCTACATCGAATCGAACCCGGAAACCGATGTCACGAAGCAGCTCAAAGAACGGGTTCCGCCCGCGCTCAAATCTCAGATCCTATTCCGGACTCGACCGCCCGAATCGGTCGATGCTCTGATCAGCGATGCCCCGGGCACCTGTTGCATCCGCATGAACTTGAAGAAGCGCGACGGCCGGCCGGTGATGGAGGTCGAAGTTTGGCACCCGCCCGGCGAACCGGGGGCCGTGGCACCGTACGAGGCGTGGTTCTTCCGGACGACCCGGGAGATCTACCAAGAGATGGCCAAGTTCAAACTCGACAACAACGGCGGCGATTCCAAAGGCTTGACGCCGCTGCCCGCGCTGAGCGACGACCTTTGGGCCGTTCGCAATTCGTTCGACGCCCTCGAGCACGAAACGACGCGGCTTTCGGCGAACCACCCGAACGCGGTGCTGCCGAGGCTCGAGATCAAACGAGCGCCGATCGGGGCGAGCACGCTCGACTTCCGTTCCGCGATCGCCACGGCGATGGTGGTCTTCGCCCTCTACTTCTGCTGCTGTTATTTGCTCCCGACTCTCAACTGCGAAGAGCGCGAGCGCGGGGTGCTGCTCGCGCAAGCGCTTTCCCCCGCTTCCCCGGCGGAGTTGGTCGCGGCGAAGTTCCTCTTCTATCCGGTCGCGGGCATCGGACTCGCCGCGATCCTGGCCGGGATCTACAACCCATCGGTGCTGAACACGCTGTTCTTTTGGCTCGCGCTCATCGCGATGTCGAGCGGCTTCCTCGGCATCGGCATGACCGTATCGACGTTGGCCAAAACCCAGCGGAGCGCGTTCATGGGATCGATGTGCTACCTCATGAGCGTCTCGCTGCTCTTGTTCATCTGCTCGACCAACGGCATCCCCTTTTTGTCCAACTTGGCCATCGAGTTCCACGGGCCGAAGATTCTGCACGCGGCCGTGACGCAAGCGGTGGAGCCGAAGCACTGGTATCACCTCCTCGCGACTTTCAGCCTCGGCGCCGGGTGGATGACCACCGCGGGATGGTTGTTCCGTTGGCGCGGGTGGCAATAGTTGAGCGGCCGTATCGTTAGCCTAAGCCTCCCATACTAGCCAAATTATCCACATACCGTTTGACGCATCGCCGTCACACTTTTACCATGCACCCTAGTTCCCCCAGCGTGTGCTTCGGGGAGCTGGTGATTTCTCATCACAGAGGTGCAACGGATGTACGGACTCGTTTTGATGACCGCTCTAGCGACCGGCAGTGGCACACCTTCGGTCGATGCGACCCCGCCCGCGGGCATCGTGGTCATGGCCCCGTCGGGCTGCTTCAGTTCGGGCTGCTATTCCAGCGGGTGCTATTCGTCGGGTTGCTACGGTTCGAGCTGCAACGGCTCGAGCTGTTACGGTTCGAACTCGTGCAACGGCTGCAACGGGGGGGGCTTGTTCTCGCGCGCCCGCACGGCGTTCACGGGTCTGTTCGGTCGCCGTGGTTCGTCGTGCTCGGGTTGCAACGGTAGCTCGTGCAACGGTAGCTCCTGCTACGGCAGCTCATGCTACGGGTCGACGTCTTGCTACGGCGGCGCCCAATACTACGGCAGCGACTTTCACGGCGGCTGCACCGGCTGCACCGGCCACATCGTCGGCTATGCCCCGGCCGTCTCCGTGCCGCACGTGTCGATCCCGGCCGATTCGGAATACCTCGCCGCACGGACGAAGTTGAACGCGGCCCCGGCCCGTTTGACCGTCGAACTCCCCGCCGAGGCGAAGTTGTTCGTCGATGGCCAAGTGACCAAGGGCGAAGGCACGAGCCGGAACTTCCACACGCCCGAACTTTCGAAAGACCAAACCTTCTTCTACGAGATCAAAGCCGAAGTCGTCGTCGATGGTACGGTGGTGACCGAGAGCAAGCGCGTCTTGGTCCGCTCCGGCGATGTGCTGACCGAATCGTTCCCCAAGCTGCTCGCGGCGGTGAAGAACGCCAAGGATGCGTCGGAGCTGCTCACGAACGCCCGGTAGAGGCCTACGACTTCCGAAGTCCGGTCTCGACTTCGGAAGTCCTCGATGATGCTTTTGGACTTCCGAAGTCGAAATCGGACTTCGGAAGTCGGGGAGCCATCCTTTCGCGGCTTTGCGTCTGTCGGAACTCATCCATTTCCGCACAATAGCCCGATGGATTTCGCCCTCGCCACCATTTGGTACGAACGCCAGCGGTTCCTCCCGGCCATCTTCGCCGTCTCCTTCAGCGCGATTCTGATCGTCATCCAAGGCGGGCTGGTCGTCGGCCTGCTCTCGATGATGTCGGTCCCCGTCGACAAAGCCACCTCCGATGTTTGGATCGGATCCCCCGGCGTCAAGAGCGTCGACCTCGGCCAAAAGATCCCCGAGCGCTGGATCGCGCGCGTCGCCAACCAACCCGAAGTCGTCCGCTCCGAACCGCAAATCATTTCCTTCTCGATGTGGACGCCGGTCGATCGTAACGCGCCTCCGTCCAGTCCCGCGGTCTGCTTGATCGTCGGTTGCAAGCTCGACAAGAATTCGATCGGCGCCGTGGAACAGCTCCGGGAAAACCCCGAGTTGATGGTGAAACTGACAGAGCCGAACACCATCGTCGTCGATGAATCCGAACTGGGCCGACTCGGCATCAAAGGGATCGGGGACCAAGGCGAAATCGCGGGTCGGCTCGTCCGCATCGTCGGACTGGTCGAAGGTTATAAGTCGCTGGGCGGGCCGTACGTCTTTTGCTCGCTGGAAACCGCGCGGGTGCTGGCGCGCGAGCGCGCCGGCGATTGCACGTACCTGCTCGCCAAGTGCCGGACACCGGAAGATGCGCAGATCGTGAAAGCGCGCCTGAAGAAGTACGATCAGATGTCGACGTTCGACGCGGAGGAATTTTCGACCCGTTCCCGGATGCATTGGCTGACCACCACCAAGGCCGGGATCGCCGTCGGCTTCACCGCGATGCTGGGACTGCTCGTCGGCGCCGTCGTCACGAGCCAAACGCTCTACGCGGCGATGGCGGCGAGCCAGCGCGAGTTCTCGACCCTGCGGGCGATGGGGATCCCCGCGTGGCGTTTGCGCATGACCGTCATGGCGAAATCCTTCTGGGTCGGCTTCTTCGGGTTGATCATCGCGGCGCCCGTCAGCGTCGTCATCGCGGAGATCGCCACGGCCATCGGCATCAAAGTGACACTGCACCCGTACGTCGTTTTGGCGGCCTCCGCGATCACGCTCACCATGGCGCTCCTTTCGGGATTGGCCGCGCTGCGCGCCGTCGAAGGCGTCGACCCGGCCCACAACATCCGCTGATCGGGGATCGAAAGAATGGCGGACGAGCGTCGCTCATCGGGTTGGATTCGCTGGCTGGCCATCGCCTTGCTGGTGGGGCCGCTCGCCGTCGTCGGTTGGTGGTTGAGCCGCCCGCCCGCGCCGGAGAAAACGGCCGCGGACTTCGGCGAACTCGACGTGCTCTGCACCGGCCGCGTCGACGCATCGGGCATGGTCGTCTCGCTGGAACCGAGCCAAGCCGGTCGCGTCGTGAAGCTGCTGGCCCAAGAAAATAAGCCGATGGAAAAGGGGCAGGAGATCCTCCGCCTCGACGATTCCATGGCGAAGTTCCGACTGCTCCAAGCGACGGCGCTGGTCAACGGGGCGAAGGTCGATGTGCAATCGGCGAAGATCGAAGCGGAGCGCTTCCCCAAGCAATTGGAAGCGCGGAAGGCGATGGCCAACGCGACCAAGGCCCGCGTCGATCAGGCCAAGAAGCTCGTCGAACAGCGCAAGGCCCAGCAGCAGGTGACCCCGCTCACCAAGATCGAGCAGGAGGGGTTGGAAGCGCAGGTCCGCGAGTTGGAATCCTTGGAGTTGGCCGACCGCTTACAACTCGAAGACATCGAGAAGAATTTGAACCCGCAGTGGCGCGTCGATGCGGCGCAGGCCCGACTTGACGCGGCTGATGCCGACCGGCAGCTCGCGCAAAAAAGCGTCGATGACTGCGTGATGAAAGCGCCGGGCGCCGGCCGCATCCTGCGGTTGCAAACGAGCGAAGGCGCACTCCTGATGCCCGGTGGCCATCCGCCCGCGATCGTGTTCATCCCCGCCGGCCCGCTCGTCGTCCGCGCCGAGTTGGACCAGGAATTCATCGGCCGCGTGAAAGAAGGAATGGCCGTCGAAGTCCAAGACGACGGCCGGGCCGACGGGCCGATCTACCCCGGCAAAATCAAGAGCATGTCGCGCTGGGTCGCCCAGCGCCGCACCCTGATCCTCGACCCCGGCGAGATCAACGACGTCCGCACGGTCGAGTGCTTGGTCGAACTCGAGTCGAATATCGACGACCTCTACATCGGCCAGCGCATGCGGGTGCGGATCAAATCGAAGTGATCGCGCGCGTTCCATAATCTAACCGTTCGATTCGGATCACCTTCGGGGCGGCCGCGGATGGCGTTCACACCCAGCACGAGTTCCGGACCTACGGTGGCCCAGCCCGGCGCGCGGTCGGCGCTCGCGCTGCTCATCGGCATCAATCTCTTCAACTACATCGACCGGCAAATCCTGTCGGCCGTGCTGCCGCTGCTGCAACTCGACGGCACGATCTTCGACCCCACCGACCCGTGGTTGAAGTTCAAACTCGGGGCGCTGACGAGCGCCTTCCTCGTCGCCTACATGATCTTCTCGCCGCTCGTCGGCTGGCTCGACGGCCACGGTTACCGCCGCTGGATCGTCCTCGGCCTCGGCGTCAGCGTCTGGAGCATCGCCAGCGGTTGCTCCGGCTTCGCCACCGGCTACTGGGTGCTCCTCGCCACGCGCTGCCTCGTCGGCGTCGGCGAAGGCGCGTACGGACCGGTCGCTTCCGCGATGATTTCCGACGCCTACCCGCAGGCGACCCGCGCCAAAGCGCTCGCCGCGTTCAACATGGCCATCCCCGTCGGCAGCGCCATCGGGTTCATCGTCGGCGGCCAAATGGCCGATTACTACGACGACTGGCGCCACGCCTTTTGGCTCACCTTCCTCGGTCTCGGCTTGGGGATTTATTGTTTCCTCAAGCGCGAACTCCCGCGCCCGCAAAGCGCCGAGCAAGCCGCCAACGCCCCCGGCTACTTCGAAGTGTTGAAACGACTGACGCGGAACCGTTCGTTCGTCTATTGCTGCATCGGCATGACCGCCATCACCTTCGTCCTCGGCGGGGTCGCCGCGTGGATTCCGACCTACGTCTTCCAACGCGAATCGCGCTTCGTGCTCAACGCCGCGGCGGTGGAAGAGTTGGCGAAACCGCCCGAAGAATCGAAGCGAAAAGCACTACCCCAAGAGGTCATCGAGAAACTGCGACCCATCGCCGACGACGGGGAACGCGACTTCGGAAAGCTGAAATCGGGCCTCGAAGGAACGTTGACCAACAACGAGATGGTGCTGCACTTCGAGTCGATCGCCAAAGTGTCGACGACCCCGAGTTCGGTGAAGCTCGGCAGCATCACGACCGTGTTCGGGGTCATCGTCGTGATCGGCGGGCTGGTCGCCACCGCGTTCGCCACTTGGCTCGGCGAGCGATTGAAGTCGCGCATCCGCGGGGCTTATTTCTGGGTCATCGCGGCCGGGGCCTTCGGGGCCATGCCCGCTTTCATCGCGTTCATTTACCTACCGCTGCCGTGGGGTTGGATCGCGATGTTCGCCGCCGTCGTCGGCCTGTTCATGCACGTCGGCCCCGGCTTCACGATCCTCGCCAACGTGGTGACCTCCGAGATGCGCGCCACCGCCTTCGCCATCAACATCCTCGTCATCCACGTCCTCGGCGACGTGATCTCCCCGCCGCTCATCGGCGCCGCCGCGGATGCGTTCAACTGGAACGTCGCACTCCTCGCGACGTCCGGCATGATCTTCGTCGGCGGCATCGTCTGGCTGCGCGGGATGAAGCATTTGGACGAAGACACCCGCCGGGCGAACGAAGCCGAAGCGAGTGCGTGATCGATTGCGAAGTGGGGCGACGTGTTCTATGGTTAACGGTTGGAGTCGTTGTTTCGGGGAGTGTTGCGATGATCGTGTTGTTTTTGTCGACGCCGACGAGAAAAGTCACAGTTCTTGGCAGTGCGACAAAAACCGTCAAATGCGAAGTTTGTGGCTGTGCGTATTCCTATCGCATCACCCGCGAGGCGGAGGGCACGGATAAAGCCCTTTTCAGTTGGACGAATAGAGGCGCGATGCTCAAAGCGGAAGCAAACGCTTGGAAGAATTTGGACGCCGCGCTGGAATCGGAAGACGAGGCAATCCCATGCCCCGATTGCAACTGGGTGCAGCATT
>JAYTBD010000868.1:0-2765 GCA_043737155.1 Fimbriiglobus sp.
ACTAGCATGGACGGTGCGTCGGGCCGGGATCCGCCGCGCCGCCGAGGAATGCCATGCCGTCGCCCGATTCCCCGCCCGAACGACTCGCCGACGGCGGTCCGCGCTACCTCGAAACGCCGGCCGATCCGTACGCCCCCGATGCGCCCTCCGTGGCCGAGCCGTTCAACGCCGTGACGGCATCGTTCTTCATTCTGATCTGCGCCGTCTGGGGTTGGAGGCTCCGCAGCCGGTATCGGCAGTTCCCGTTCCTCGTCTGCTGCTTGCCGATCCTACTCGCCGGCGGTATCGGCGGGACGCTTTACCACGCCTCCCGGACGCAACTCGCGTATTTCCTGCTCGATCTGATCCCCATCCTCGTCCTCGGCGCCGCGAGTTCCCTCTATTTGGCCATCCGCCTCGGACGCCAAGACGGCTGGAAGCGGGTCGCTCTGATCTCGGGGATGGTGGTCGCGGCGTACGTCTTCGTGAATGCGATGCTCTTTTACGTTCCGAGCGGCATTCCGACTCTGCGCGTCAGCGTGAACTACGCCTCCCAAGCGACGATCATCATGATCCCCGTCGCTATCACGCTCTGGCGCTCGCGCTTCGCCTACGCCGGGTTCGTGTGGGCGGGGTTGCTCAGCTTCGCGATCGCGCTTTTCTTCCGGTTCGTCGACCCATACAGCCCGCTGCCGATGGGCACGCACTGGCTCTGGCACACTTTCGGGGCGGTCTGCACCGCGTTCGTGATCGAGTACTTCTACCGCGTCGAACGGGGCGAAGTCCGTTCCCCCGCGCCCGCGGAAGAAGTAGAGTGAGTGCATCCCCGGGAGGACCACCATGAGCGCGATGCCGAAGACCAAGTTGACCGCCACCGAGTATTTGGCCATCGAACGGCGGGCCGAGTTCAAAAGCGAATTCTTCGCCGGCGAGATGTTCGCCATGGCCGGGGCCAGCTCGCGCCACGTTTTCATCGCATCGAATCTCGGGCTCCGACTGGCCAATGCCCTGCTGGGCGGACGGTGTCGGGTCGGATTGAGCGACCTCCGCATCCTCGTGGACCGCACCGGGTTGTACACCTATCCGGACATCGTCGTCGTCTGCGGTCCGGGTGAATTCGACTCGAACGACTCGGATACTTTGGTCAACCCGACGGCCATCATCGAAGTTTTATCGCCGTCCACCGAGAAGTACGACCGCGGGGCGAAGTTCCGCAACTACAAACAAATCCCGAGCCTGAAGGAATATATTCTGGTCGCCCAAGACGAAGCGCTCATCGACCGCTACATCCGCCAAGCCGATGGCTCTTGGGCGTTGGTTTCCTTCGTCGGCCTCGACGACACGCTCGTGTTTACGTCGGTGCAGGCGAGCGTTCCCCTCGCCGAGGTCTACGCCGGCATCGCTTTCGAAGAACCGACCCCGTGATCGCTCAATGCGGGAATGTGCCGCCGTACGCCAGTGCCAAGTACGTCGCGATGTCCCGGCCTCCGGCGATGAATATGCGGCCGTTCGCCGTCCGGGGATGCGCTTCGGCCGGCGAGATCATGTCTCCCGAGAGGATCAGCACAGGGCAACCTTGGTTCTCGGCGCCGAGGAGCTCGATCACCGCCGGTCGCGGCCGGGCGAAATCGACGGTGCGCACATCGAGCTTCGCGACCACTTCGGGGTGGTAACTCAGCACGCCGGCAACCATCGCGCAATCGGGGCAGAAGTAAGTCCGGCCCCCTTCGACCAGGTTGGGCTTCAGCGTGAACAAGATGGGCTTGGACATGGTTGACCGGGGTATGGGGTTTGGGGTGTAGGGTATGGGAAAACACACCCCACACCCTACACCCTACACCCTACTTCTTCAGCGGCTTGTATTCGACCTTCTTGAACGTCATCACCGAACCGGGGTCGTGCCCTTGCAGGGCGAAGTGGCCCTTGGTGTAGGTCTTGTTCGGATCTTTGAAATCCACGGTTTTCTTGCCGTTGACCATGATCTGGATGCGATCCCCCTCGGCGATGACTTCCTGCGTGAAAAACTCTTCCGGTTTGTGCGCAGCCGTGTTCATCACGGTGATGTCCTTCTTGAATTGGCCGAGTTTCGTGCGGCTGTCCGGGTAAAGGCTACCCGTTTTGATGGGGTCGCCCCCGGTGGCGTTGATTTGCGTTTCGTACCCGGCCGGGAAGCCGGGGCCCATCTTCGTGCGGAAATACTGGCCGCTGTTGCCTTTATCGTTGATCTTCGCTTCGACGCGATAATGGAAATCTTCGGCCTCGACTTCGGTGAAGAGGTGGCTGGCCGGACCGCCACCGACGATCTGGCCGTCCTTGATTTGCCAGAGCGTGACCTCTTTGTCCTCTTTCTTCAAGATGCCCACGAAGGAAGTCACTTTGCCGTCGTCGTTCTTGACCTCCTTCACCGATTTGAACTCCCCACTCGGCGGATCGACCATCTTCCAGCCGGTGAAATCTTTGCCGTTGAACAGGGGCACCCAGCCTTCTTCGGCTTTGGGTTCAGCGGTGCGACCGAAGGCGACGGTCACGAGTAAAGCCAATAGCACGAGGCCCAATTGCGACGAGCGACGCATGATGACGGACTCCGGAAGAGGTTCGATTCGCCGAGTTCCGGCCCCGCGCCGGCGCAAGCGATTCGCTTTCAATCGTACGGATTCTATCGACTTCACCAATCCCGACCCGATCAGCCGGAACAATCGGACTACCAATTGCTAGAAAACACGACCTCTGCGTAGAAGTCTTCGTTGCCGAAGAGTGGCGAATATCTATCTTCTGGAGAATATGGG
>JAYTBD010000869.1:0-2761 GCA_043737155.1 Fimbriiglobus sp.
ACCCGTCGCCGTGAGCATCGCCAGTGCGACCCGTGCCCGCTGCCCGCGCTGCCTCCACACGTTCTCGATCGAGCATGCGGACGTCGGACGCACCCCCGGCCGCTCCGGGGTGCAGACCCAGCCCCAAGCCCGCCAACTCTTCCAAGATTTGAGTCTTCCGCCGCACCTCGCGGCGTTGCGGCAACCCAAGAGCGAAGCGGAAACGCTCTCATGTTCCATCCGCACCCCCGCGCCGGTGCGGCCGTTGCCGCAGAGCATCTCCGGGATCGGCGCCCGCGACTCAGCCGGCCGTTTCGACCCGCTCGCGTTGCCGAAGTTCATCCCCGGCTTCCACATCGAAGGCGTCATCGGCCACGGCGGCATGGGCTCCGTCTACCTCGCCCGGCAGTTGTCACTCGACCGGCCCGTCGCGCTCAAGGTCATGAGTCACGAATGGGTCGGCGACCCCGTCTTCGTGGCGAGGTTCATCCGCGAAGCCTACGCGGCGGCGTTGCTCAGCCATCCGAACGTCGTCCAAATTTACGACATCGGCGAGATCGAAAGCACGCGCTACTTCAGCATGGAGTACGTACCCGGCCAGTCGCTTTTGGAAGTGTTGAAGGAGCGCGGCCGGCTCGAACCGGATGTGGCCGTGGGGTACATCCTGCAAGCCGCGCGCGGTTTGAAGCACGCCCACGACCGCGGCATCATCCACCGCGACATCAAGCCGGACAATCTGCTCCTCGACGAACACGGCACCGTGAAGGTCGCCGACCTCGGCCTCGTGAAGACGCCCGACTTGTCGAAGTACCAAGACCGACTCTTCGAAGGCTCCGCCTCCGACAGCGGCCTGCACACGCTCCCGCAGGACATGACCGGCGTCCGGATGGCGTTGGGAACACCCGCGTATATGGCCCCGGAGCAATGCCGGGATGCGTCCGCCGTCGATCACCGCGCCGACATATACTCCCTCGGGTGCACGCTCTACGCGCTCGTTACCGGCCGGCAGCCGTTCGAAGCGAAGACCGCCATCGAGTTGATGAAGAAACACGCCTACGAGCCGTTGAAGCCCCCCGAAGAACTTGTGCCGCGGTTGCCGAGGGAACTCTCTTCGGTCATCCAAACGATGATGGCCAAAAAACCCGGCGCGCGCTTCGCGAGCATGGGCGACGTGGTCCGGACCCTCGAAAAATGGCTCGGGGTGAAGTCGGCGGGTCGGTTCATCCCGCGCGAAGATCAGATCGCGGAAGTCGAAGCGCTGGCCGGGCAATTCCGCATCACCCCGACCGCCGTAACTCGCCAACGCCTCGTCGGCGGCTTCGTCTCGGGCTGCGCCCTCGCGGCGGTCCTACTCGCGTTCTTCGGCCACACCACCTGGGCCTTCGGCAGCGCCGGGTTGGTGGTCCAAGCCGCCTTCGCCTACTTCGCGCTCAACGGGTGGACCCGCAACACCCACCTCGCCCGGCGCGTCCGTGCGTTCGTGCGCGGCTCGACCGCGGGGGATTGGCTCGTGGCGCTCGGCGCCCTCGGATTGTTCGCCGCGTTTCTGTGGATGTCGCAGTTATTCGGCGTTTGGGTCGGCTTCGGACTCCTCGGTTTGGCCGCGGCGGTCGCGCTTTGGTACGGGCTGGACCGCAAGCTGGACGCGGAGCGATTCCCGATCCTCCGCGCCAGCGATGAACTGCACCGCCGACTGCGGCACCACGGCGTCGCCGGCGAGGAAATACGATTCTTCTTCGCGAAATACTCCGGCCGGCAGTGGGAAGAATACTTCGAAGCGGTCTTCGGGTTCGAAGCGAAGCTGACCACGCGCTCGCTCTTGCTCCGGGGCGGATCGGCCGGGGTCCGCGAGAAATTTGCTGCGTGGCGCGAGCCGCTCGTTCAACTGCTCAACCGCATCGAAGGATTGCGCCGCAAAGCGCGCGAACGGGAAATATTGGAACGAACGGAATGCGATCGACTGGTGGCCGCGGGTGTGTCTAAACGCATCGCCCGCAACCGCGCCGCACAAACCGCGGAAGCGATGGTCGATCACGCCGGGGCGATCCGCGGCGCCGCCGCGACGACGGAGACTTCGGCGGACGCACCCAACCTCCGCGAGATTGCCACGGTGCCCGGCCCCGCACTCCAACTCGCACCGCGCGATCTTCTCGGCACGGCCGTCGAGTGGATGGTCGGCACTTGGGTCCGGGTCGTTCTCGCCGCGCTGCTGCTCGCGGCCTGCTTCGGGTGGGTGCTACAAAATGACCTGATCCGCTTCACGGCCCGCCGCGCGGCGCTCGTGGAGACCAAGCCGCTCCGCGTCGAGATCCTGCCCGAATCGTGGACTTCGTGGTGCGACACGGCCAACGTCGGCTGGGGCGGACTGCTGCTGCTCACGAGCCTCTTCTATCGGGGCCAGCGCTCGGCCGCGCTCGCGCTGCTCGGCGCCGGCGTCGCCGTCTTCGGCCACCAACTCGGCATCCGCACCGTAGAACCGATCCGCGATTACCACGTCGCTATGATGCTCGGCACCGTGCTCGCTCTGCTCGGGTTCCGATTGGGCCGGCGATACGGTTCGCTACAATTCCGGCCATGAGACGCCACTGGCCCGAAGTCATCTGTACTGCGCTGGCCGTCGCCGTCGCGTTGTACGGCGCACATCCCTACGCCGACGGCTTCAACGACGGCAGCCGTCTGGCCACCATCGAATCGCTCGGCGACCGCGGCACTTTCGCCATCGAAGACTCCTTGTTCGTCGCGCCGGCGAATTCCCCCCACCGCCCGAATCCGTACAACCCAG
>JAYTBD010000870.1:0-6811 GCA_043737155.1 Fimbriiglobus sp.
GAACTGCCCTCTGTTATAGGATGGCGTTTCCCCAATTGCGGCGCGAAGTTGCGCCGAGGGCCCCGCGAATTCCCGAACCCGGACGAACCCGTGTCGATCGACAAGAGCCTGAAGCGAAAGAGCGGCGGCGTCCGCAACCGGTGCGTGATGACCCGCGTCGAGCGCATCACGAAGATGAAAGAAGAAGGCAAGTTCACGGACGGGCAAAGCCCGTTCGGCCTGCCCAAGACGCGCGTCGTCAAAGTGATGGTGAAGAAGAAAGTGAAGAAGGATGCGGAGGCCGAGGCCGAACCGGCCGCGGCCGCCAAGAAGAAGTAGTCCGCGCACGAGAACCGGCGGGTCGCACGATCCGCCGGCATCCGATTCAATTCCCGATCACTTCTCCGCCGTCGCGGGTCGCCAGCGCGGCCAAGTTCAACAGCGGCGTCGATTCGCTCAAGTAACGCACCGAGCCGTCGCCGAAGGCGAAGACCGCTCCGCCGTCGTGGAAGCTGTAGAAGTTGAAACCGTGTTCGTTGCTGGCGTTGATGCGCATGGGTACCGAAGCCGGGATCGTTCCGCTGGGGAACACCTGCACGCGGCCGCCGATGGCGTAAGGGTTGTCGTTGGTCGCCCACGCCCCGCCGCGCGCCCGGGCCGGGTTGGGCAGCGCCCCGTTGGTCTGGGCCGGGGTCTTCACCCGACCGCGCCAGACGTCTTCGCGGCCGGCGCATTCGCCGAGCAGGATCGTGTTCGAACTGCCGTCGGTCGCGCCCACGATGGTCGTCGATTCGGGGAACGCGGACATCATCCCTTTCACACCGCTCGGATAGACCGCCGAGCCCAAGTCGTTGTTGATCGCCGCGCTCACCCCTTCGACGATGAAGTAATCGCCGCAGGCGCCGGTCTTGTTCTGCTCCGGCGCGGCTTCCGTCTTGTTCTGCATGCGATTCTGCTCCGGCGTACTCGGGCAGTTGAAGACCTTGATGTGCTTTTGCACCGTCGCCGAGTTCGGGATCGGCACGCCCGCGTAAGTCGTCGAACGCCACCAGTTTTCCGCGAGATTGTAGTTCACCTCGCTGACAAGATTACCCTGCTCCAAGTAAGGCAGTACGTCCGGCGCCCAACTCCGCTGCGGCGGGGCGGTCCGTTTCGAATGGGGCAACTTGCCGTTGGCGTTCTCGTAGTTGTGGATCGCCAGCGCGACTTGCTTCATGTTGTTCTGGCAGCTCATCCGCGCGGCCGATGAGCGGACCTTTTGCACCGCCGGCAGCAGCAGCCCGATGAGGATCGCGATGATGGCGATGACGACGAGCAATTCGATCAGGGTGAAAGCGGACCGCTGGCGATTCATGATTGGCGCACCCGTTGTGTGGAACCGGAGGCCGCAACGCAAAGCGAGTGCCATGCGGAAATGGCTGGAAAATCAGGGAGGAACGATGGCTCGGTGTGCAATCGAGGCGCACGGGACGGATTGCGTGGTCAACTTGTGACCGATCGGTTGCCGACGAAGAAATTTCGCAGCCATTGTTCTTCAGCCCGAAGGGCTGGGAGTTCTCAGCTTGGGGCAACGCCCTAGGCGCGGATGGGGACGGCGCCGCGAGCTTCGCCTGGGGCGTTGCCCCAAGCTGAGGACTCCCAGCCCTTCGGGCTGAAGAAGTGAGCCATCCAATATGGCATTCATTCTCCGACTGTCAGTAGCTACCGGAGCCCGATGATGGCGAATGATTGCAAGTATGAGATCATCTTGTATTGGAGTGCCTTCGATGGGGCCGTCATCGCGGAGGTCCCGGGATTGCCGGGCTGCGCGGCCGACGGTGCGACCTACCAAGACGCGTTGGCGAATGCCGAAGTCGTCATCCGCGAATGGATCGAGACGGCGCACGAACTGGGGCGGGCCGTGCCGAGCCCACAGGGGAGATTATTGAGGGCCTCGTAGCGAATAGGAGCGGACTTCGCCGCTCTACAACTTTCCCAGCACCACCGGCAACCCGACCGCCGCCGCCAACTTCGCGCGACCCCCGGTGAACCAACCCGGTTCCCCTTCCGGCCACAGCGCCCCCTCCGAACCCGAATAATCCGCGACCAGCAATTCCTCGGGCACACGGCCGCTGGCGTGGACCACGCGCAGCGCTTGCATCGCGGCGGAGGCGATGCGTTGGGCGGAACTCAGTCGCGCCGCGTCGGCGGCGAACGCCGCCGCGGCAAACGCGAGTTCCGCATCTTCCGCCGCTTTCGATGGGCCGAGCAATCGGACGATGGCCGAGGCGGCGTTGGCGGTGCCGCGCGCCACTTCCGCGGCCAAATCGAGCGTGAATCGCGATACCTTCTCCCCGCGTGCGAATGCTTCCACCAACTTCACCACCGAATCGGTCGCGTGGGCCCACTCCAGCGCTTCGGGGCCGTATTCGTCAGTCCCTTCCACGATCACCGGCACGAGCCGCGCCGCCGCCCGCACCGCCAACCGCACGACGGCGACTTTCGGCCGCGCGGTCAGCTCGGATTCGATCGTCGCCCATGCCGGTAGTTGTGCCATCGCCTGTTCCCGTTCGCCGATGCGGTGCCGGAAGTTTATGATTCGGGCATACCCGGGGGGTTGCGAATGTTTGCGCCGGTCGGCTGCTCCGAGTGCGGGAAGCTCTTTCAAGTCGAACACGCGCAACTCGGCCAACCCGCGAGTTGCCCGTGGTGCCAAGCCCGCGTCATGGCGCTGCCGATGGCCGCGAAGGCGGAACCGCTGGCGTTGCCAGAACCGGTGATTCCCCCCGGTGTCTTCCCGATCCGAAAGCGGGGCGCGCGACCGTGGCTCTGGATCGCGGTCGCCTTCATTAGCATCTTCTTCGCGCTCGGTACGTTCCTCGTCCAGCGCTACCGCAACGGGGCTGTACCGCCGTTCGCGATGCGAACCTCCACCGCGACCGATGGATCTTGCCAAGCGACGCTCCCCGGTACGGCCGCGGAAGTTATCCCACCCCAGTTTACCCCGCTGCAAACTCGCGCCTCGCTCTTCGCTTCGCAATCTTGGCTCACCCGCGCCCGCGGTGGTCTCGGTTGGATCGAACTCGATCCCGCGCGGGCGAAGCTCGTCCGGACCGAGGATCTCTTGATCAACGTCCGCGACGAACTCGGACGTTGGCTCGCCGAACCGACGATCGAAAAGGAGGGCGTGGTGAAATCGGGATCTTCCGAAGGGATGGAGGTCCGTTTCGGCACCGGCACCACCCGCTTCACGGCCCGTATTTTGGCGGTGCTCGACGCTCCGCAACCGCGCATCTATCTGATATGGGTCGGCGGGCCGAAGTTCGATCCGGACGGCGAATTCGCATCGCGCGTCCTCGCCAGCTTCCGAGTGATCGGGATATCAAAATGAATCCCGCAGCACCCAACGCCCCAGCGCTGGCCAGGCGACTTCCGAACACTCACCAAGCTGTACCTTTGAATTCCGCGTCTGCGCGTCTTCCTGGCTGATTGCTGTTATCTGATCGCTGACAACTCTCTCATTCCAAACCGTATGAAACGAGAAAGGGCTCAGCGATCAGCGATCAGACGTTAGCAAAGCCATGCCGACGCGTCTTTTGCAAATTGCCACGATCCAGATTCACACCCCCCCATCACTTTCCCCCGTGACAACCCCCTCCATTTCGGTTCCAATAGATTGCCTCGCGAATTTCTCCCCCGCCCCCCGGAGCCGATCATGACGAACGCCCCAACCCCCGACTGCCCGGATTGCGAACCGGCCGGCTTCGGCCGCCGCGACTTCTTCCGCGTCGTCGGCGCCTCCGCCGCGGCGCTGGCCGTCGGCGCCGTCCTCCCCGCGACCAATCCGTTATCGCCCGTGGCCGTGGCCCGCGCCGCCCGTTTGAAGAAGCAGGCCGAATCCGAAAGCCTCGTGTTCGAACTGTTCAAGTCGATGGGCTCCGACCAGCGCAAGAAGCTCGTGCTGCCGTGGGACGCGGGCGCCACCAAGACGACCCCGGCCGCGCGCTTGGGCACGCACAACGCCCCCGTCGGCAAGTCCGTCATCTCCGATGAATACACGGAGAAGCAGGGGGAAATCCTCTTCAAGCTGTTCAAGTCGCTCTGCAACGGCGAAGAAGGGTACGAGCGCCTGAGCCGCGGGGACAACTTCGACAACAGCGGGGACTTCAAGAATATCGGCGCGCTCATCTACGGCGAACCGAGCGAAGGGAAGAAGTTCTCGCTCGTGTTCGCGGGGCACCACATCACGCTCCGCTGCGACGGGAACTCCGAAGACGGCGCGGCCTTCGGCGGGCCGCTCTACTACGGCCACACGCCCAACGGGTACTCCGAGAAGAACGTCTTCGGTTACCAAACGAAGATGATCGGCGAAGTCTACGGGTCGCTCAACGCCGAGCAAAAGAAAGTCGGCGTGATGCCCGGCAAATGGATGGACGGCGTGGCGTCGGTGAAGCTCCCCGCGAAGGACGCCAAGCTGGCCGGCGTGACCTACTCCGCGCTGAGCAAGGACCAGCAAGAGCTGACGCAAAAGGTGATGAAGGAACTCGTCGCCCCGTACCGCAAAGAGGACGGCGACGAGGTCATGGAGATCATCAAGGCCAACGGCGGCTTCGAGAAGCTGAGCATGGCTTTCTACGAAGAGGGCAAGTTGAGCGCGAAGGAACCGTGGGCGTTCTGGCGCCTCGAAGGCCCCGGATTCGTCTGGAGCTTCCGGGCGCTGCCGCACGTGCACACGTTCGTCAACATCAGCTCGAAGGTGGGGTAGAGCGACTTGACCGTGGTATCATACGGTGATACTATATGGTGTTGAATGAATTGAATGAATCGAAAGCATCGACGGACTTTGCTGGCCGTATTCGAAGATCCCGTCCGGTCCAACGTCGCGTGGCGGGATATCGAATCGATGCTCGACGCCCTCGGTGCCGAAATCACCGAGGGTTCGGGTTCGAGGGTGCGGATCGCCTTGAACGGGTTGCGGGCCGTGTTTCACCGGCCTCATCCCCAGAAAGAAACGGACAAGGGAGCCGTTCGTGCCGTACGCCGATTCTTGATCGAAGCGGGAGTTTCAGGATGATGGCACACAAGGGCTACATCGGGAAGGTCGAGTTCGATGCCGAGGCCGGCATTTTCCACGGCGAAGTCGTCGACACTCGCGATGTCATCACGTTTCAAGGGGAGAGCGTCGCGGAGTTGAGCCGAGCTTTCCGCGATTCGGTCGATGATTACTTGGCATTCTGCGCCGAACGGGGAGAATTGCCGGACAAACCCTTTTCCGGCCATTTCGCGACCCGCGTTTCCCCCGAACTCCACCGCCAAATCAGCCTCGCCGCCAGCTCGGCGGACAAGAGCCTCAACGCTTGGGTGGTCGAACAACTTCAAGCCGGGGTCAACGCCCGCGATAGCCATGCGGGGAAGGGGACAATCAAACCGGCGAAGTCGAAACCGAAGCGGAATGCACGAGCGAGTTGACTCACTGAGGATCCACCCATGACCCCGGAATTGGAACGGGCCACCTTCGGGGGCGGTTGCTTCTGGTGCACCGAAGCCGTCTTCGAAGGGGCCAAGGGCGTCGACAAGGTCGTGTCCGGCTACGCCGGCGGGCACGTTGTCGACCCGACCTACGAAGCCGTCTGCGGCAAGAAGACGGGGCATGCCGAGGTGATCCAAATCACCTTCGACCCGGCGATTATTTCGTACCGCGATCTCCTCAACATCCACTTCGCCACCCACGACCCGACGACCCCGAATCGCCAAGGCAACGACATCGGTCCGCAGTATCGATCAGTCATTTTCTTCCATTCGCCCGAGCAGGAACGCACCGCGAAAGAGGCGATCGTCGAATTGAACGCCGAGGGGATCTTCTCGAACCCGATCGTCACGGAAGTGGCCGCGCTGCCGGAGTTCTACCCGGCCGAGGATTACCACCAAGGTTACTACCGTCGGAACCCGCAACAGCCTTACTGCTCGTTCGTGACGGGGCCCAAGGTGGCTAAGTTCCGGGAGAAGTTCGCCCATCTGCGGAAGAGTTGATCGCCGGCCGCCCGACGAAAACGCCGGGTCGGAGTGGCTCCGGCCCGGCGCGGGGTTCCGCTCGTTCATCCGATCGCTCAATAGCGGAGGATGAAGCCGAAGTTCAAACCGTGCAGGAAGAAGTCCTGTTGCCGCAGGCCGAGGCTCGGGCTGCCGGTCGACACGCCGCCGAAGTTGCCCGACGTCGGGATGATCGAGGCGTCGACTTGGCCGTTAAACTGGTTGCCGGGGCGGACCACGTCGCTCATGTGGATGAAGTTGTAGCCGACCGTGGCGACCAGCCAAGGCGTGATCTGGTAGCCGAGCGTCGCGTTGAGGTCGGTCATGATCCCGAACTCGTCGTTGCTGCTGTTGCCGATGTTGCTGGCGTTGGCGAAGAGGCCGCCGACGCTGTTGGAGACCGTCTGCTCCTCGGCGTTGAGGGTGTTGGTCGAGCCTTGGACGTCGAGTTCTTGGTGGATGATCCCGACGCCGACTTTGCCGCTGACGCCGACGTACCAGCGTCCGGAGTTGAACTGGCTCTGCAGGCCGATTTGCCCGCCGTAGAACGAGTTCGTGGTACGGAAGAGGTCGCGGACTTCCACCGACTCCGGCGAGAAGATCGTCAGGCCGTTGACCGTGGCGGAGTTGCCATCCAACAGCGTCCCGCGGGTGGTCACTTCGATATCTTCGGCGAGGCGGTTGTAGCGGAAGCCGCCGATGGCGTTGAGCACCCAGTGGCGCGAATCCCCTTCCGCGGTGCGGTAGAGGTTGAGCAGGCCGTTGAATTCCGCGCCCCAGAACTTCGTCGTGGTCCGCGACAGCGCCGAACCGAATGCGAAGG
>JAYTBD010000871.1:0-2755 GCA_043737155.1 Fimbriiglobus sp.
GCCGGATGGCCCGCCGCCGCGGTTGCTCCGATGCACAACGGGTTTCCCTCGAACCAATTCGACGTGATCGAACTGCCGATCTTGCTCCCCGAGTGGCAAGTCAACGCCCTCGAAGCCGCGGCCCGCGAACGCGGCATGACCATCGGTCAACTCCTGCGCCGCCTTTTCTCCGACCTTTTCGCCGAGAATCGCCCCGGCTGATCTTCAATTCGGCTTTGAGTCACTTCGCCGGTGTGTGGACTGCTGCAAAAATCTCAATTCTTTATTCTCGTGCGGCCATGCCAGATTACTTCGCGTTCCCAGAACTCGTCGACTTGCGCCCGTTTGTCCGTTGGATGTGAATATGAGTCTATGTGTACAATAGAATACGCTCCGAATTGCGTCTGTCAAATCAATCGGGACGTTTTGTTCGGCATTTTTGCAAAGCTTTCTTCCTTCTCGTTTTCCGGCCTGTAAGGTCGGTTCTGTCAGCCCAGGTCGGAGACGGCGCAGCCGTCGGAGGCCTGGGAGAGCTATGGCTAGCCAGAATCCCGTTCTGCCGAGCGGTCCAAAGCTAATGAACCGCCCTTTCAGGCCGGAATTCAGATGGTTGATCGTGGTCCCAGGCCTCCGACGGCTGCGCCGTCTCCGACCTGGGCTGACAGAACCGACCTTACAGGCCGGAATACTGCCGACGATCATTGTCCTAAAAATTTGCCCGACCTCCACAGAAAGAAGATGGGATTTTCACTTGACGCGGCGCGATCCGCGGCGAACATGCAATGACGCGGCGATACTCGGGTCCGGGAGGTAGGAGTGGATCACGCCGAACCAGAAGTGCCGCTGGAAAAGTGGCAAGCCCTCGATGCGGTTTGGAAAGCCGTGCTGAGCATGGAAGCGAGTATCGATTCGTCGCGCCTCAGCATGGATGGGCTGCGGAACGAAATGGAAAACGCGTTCAAGAAAACCTTGGGCGTCGAAGAAAAACTCCACGGCCTGCAAGCCGATGTGTCCCAATGGACCAAGGCCAAGAGCCGGGTCCATTACGCCCTGCCGAAAGTGCGGGAGTTCATCCACCGCGCCACTTGGGCCTCGACCCTACCCGAGCGGAAGAGCTTGGAAGAAATCGTCAAGAACCACGTCGAGCCGCGCATCCCGCTCGCCGACGTAGACCGGGTCCGCGAGCAGATGGAACACTTGCTGAAAGACCGGCAGATCTTGTTCGCATCCGGCAATGCGGTCTACCAAGAATGCCGGAGCATATCCGCCGAGATCCAAAGGGCCTTGAGCACGCTGCAGCGGAATGCGGCCGACAACGCCCGGAGGAAGAAGGACTCCAAGCGCCAGAAGGGCGGTTATTACTGACACCGCGAACGGCCCTTCGGCACGCCGCCCGGCGGACTTGACACAAAATCCCACGCCCGCTATCCCGCCGTCGCTCCGCGCAGACCGCCGCGCCGAGTTCCGGGGGATTGACTGATGGATTTGCGACGCCCGCTCCGATTCGGCCTGCCGCTCTTGCTGGCGCTCGCGGCCCTGTGCAGCGGCGCCGACGCCCGCGCGGAAGAATCCCCCCTCGGCCGGATCATCGCGGACATCATCCCCGTCGATAACAAGGTGCGCTCCACCGGCCACATCCTCGCGAAAATGAACCTGCGCAAGGGCAAGGCTTACGACGAGAAGCTCGCCAACGAGGACGTGGCCCGTTTGCTAGGGACCGGCTGGTTCGCCGCCAACGGCGTGGAACTCAAGACCGCCATCGGCTCCGACGGGCAAGTGATCGTCTTCGTGAAGGTGCGCGAACTCCAGAACACCGTGAAGGAAATCGTCTTCCTCGGCAACGATCACTACAGCTTCGACAACCTTTTCGAACTGACGCGCGTCCGGCGCGGGGCGCCGCTCAACCCGGCGCTCAACCGCCAAGCGGCCGCGGCGATCACGCAGAAACTCCGCGAGGACGGCCGGTTCTACGGCACCTGCACCGTCATCGAAGGGGACAACCCGTCCGACGAGCGCGTAGTGTTCCACATCGTCGAAGGCCCGGTGGTCCGCATCGGCCGGGTCGACTTCCGCGGCAATAAAGTCGCCTCCGACGGCCGGTTGCAAACCGTGGTCAACGCGCGCGGCGCCGCGCTGCGCATCGCCACCGTACTGACGCCCAAGTTCCAGCCGTCGATCCTCGACGTCGATCGCAAGCAACTCCTGTTCTACTACCACAAGCTCGGTTACCTCGACGCCCGGATCGAACCGGAAGTGCAGCCGTTGGCGAGCGACCTCAGCACGGTCTCCATTGTGTACCACATCGTCGAAGGGCAGACCTACGACGTGCGTTCGGTGGTCATCGACGGGAACAAAGCCTTCACCGAAGAGCGGCTGAAGAAGGTCACGGCGCTCAAGGTCGGCGAACGCTACGACGAAGCGGTGGTGCAAGCGGACATGAACCGCATCACGACGCTGTACGGCAACGGCGGGCACCGCGTGCTCGTCGAACCGGGCGTGTTCCAAGTGCAAGGCAAAGACGGTCAGGTCGACGTCCACTACCGCGTGCTCGAACCGGGGAGCAAAGGGCCGGACCGCGTCGGCGCCATCAAAATCGAGGGGAACACGATCACCCAAGAGCGGGTCATCCGCAACCAGTTGAACTTCTTCTCGGGCCAGGTGCTCGAGTATCCGAAGCTCAAACAGGCGGAGGCGAACCTCGCCCGGCTCGGGATCTTCGATGCGGAGGATCCGCCGCAGATCGAAGTCGAGCAATCGAACTTCGACAGCAGTTTCA
>JAYTBD010000872.1:0-6789 GCA_043737155.1 Fimbriiglobus sp.
ACCCCGACCAATACATCGAACGCCCCCTCGCGCAACTCGCGCAGCACTTGGACGCGCTCGATGGCGTCGAGTTCGCTGTGAAGCCACTTGCAGCGCAGCCCGTTCTCGGTGAAGAAGTTCGTCAGGTCTTCAGCGCTCTTCTTCGTCAGCACCGTCACCAGCGTCCGCTCGTTTTTCTCGACCCGTAGGCGGATCTCTTTCTCCAAATCGCGGACCTGCCCTTTCGCGGGCTTGACGTGAATGATCGGATCGACCAACCCCGTCGGCCGGATGACTTGCTCGACGATCTCCCCGCCGGCTTTCTCCAGTTCGTAGGGCCCAGGCGTGGCGCTCAGGCAGAGCGTCCGGGTCAGGCGCTTCTCGAACTCTTCGAACTTCAACGGTCGATTGTCCATGGCGCTCGGCAGGCGGAACCCGTGTTCGACGAGCGTGCGCTTGCGCGCTTCGTCGCCGAAGTACATCCCGCGCACTTGCGGTAGCGAGACGTGCGATTCATCCACGACCAGCAAGAAATCCTCGGGGAAGAAGTCGAGCAGCGTGAACGGCGGTTCGCCCGGCAATCGCCCGCTGAACCAGCGCGCGTAGTTCTCGATCCCCGAGCAGTAGCCGACCTCGCGGAGCATGTCGATGTCGTAGCGGCAACGGGCTTTCAACCGCTCGGCCTCCAGCAGCTTCCCTTCGGTTTTGAATTGCTCCAACCGCATCGTCAGTTCCTGCTCGATGCCATCCGCGGCGACCTTCACGCGCTCCTCGGACGTCACGAAGTGCTTCGCCGGGTAGACGTACAACTCGTCGAGTTGCTTGATGACTTCGCCGGTGACGGTGTGGATGACGCTGAGCGTTTCGACTTCGTCGCCGAAAAGTTCGATGCGGAACGCGACTTCCTCGGACGCCGGCCAAACGTCGATAGTATCGCCGCGCACGCGGAACTTGCCGCGCTGGAACTCGATGTCGTTGCGCTGGTACTGGATGTCGATCAACTTCAACAGCAACTCGTCGCGGTTGATGATCTCGCCTTTCGGGAGGTAGACCACCATGCGCTTGTATTCGCTCGGCGAACCGAGGCCGTAGATGCAGCTCACCGACGCGACGATGATCACGTCTTCCCGGCTGACCAGCGCCGCCGTCGCCGCGAGCCGCAGCCGGTCGATGTTCTCGTTGATGCTGGCGTCTTTTTCGATGTAGATATCCCGCTGCGGGATGTACGCCTCGGGCTGATAGTAGTCGTAATAGCTGACGAAGAAATGCACCGCGTTGTGCGGGAAGAAGTTCTTGAACTCTTTGTAAAGCTGGGCCGCCAGAGTCTTGTTGTGCGCCAGCACCAGCGTCGGCTTACCGATCTTCAGGATGATATTACTGGCGGTGAATGTTTTGCCGGTGCCGGTGGCGCCGAGGAGGACTTGGACTTTCTTCCCCTCGTCGAAGCCCTTCGACAACTCTTCGATGGCTTTGGGTTGATCCCCCGCCGGTCGGTATTCGGAGACGAGTTGAAACGCGGCCATGGACAACTCCGAAGGCGAACGGGAGGAGATACATTAGGATAGTCGCCCGACGGGGGAATCTTCACTTTACGCGCCAGATCGATTCATCGCGCACGCCGAGTTTATCCAGCGCCGGGCGGATGTCGGCGAAGAAGCGTTTGGCGTCGAGCGGGTAGCCGGCGGTGGCGACGAGACCGGGGACATGCGCGGCCCAGTAGGCGTTGAATTGCAACATGCAGACCTCGCGCAGGTATTTGCACACCATCGACGCCAAGGCCACGGCCACGCTGTCGCCGTCGGCGCGGGGGCGGAAGGTCACGCCGATCTCGCGCGGCAGTCCGACGATCCGGTAGCGGCTTTCTTCGGGGCGCTCGATCTCCGCGATCACAAAGCCGTCGGGGAAGGCCTCCTGCAACTGCGGGGCGTAAAAGGCCCGGCCGCCTTGTTTATCGCAGAGAATGCGCACCGGTTCGTCGCCGGGGATGGCATCCAGGCTATTTTGGATCAATTCGATGAGGCCGTCGGATAGGATGCTCGCTTTGCTACCGCTGCGCGCGACGCAGTCGTTGAAGCGCGGCGCGGGTACGACCCGGGCGAAGATGGGGCCGAAGCGGGCCGCGGCGAACCCGGCGAGGGCGTCTCGCTGTTTGGCGATACCGCGCGGGCAGGCTTCGTGAGGCAAGGGGTGTGCGGGGTCGAACCAAGTCTCGGCGCAGAGGTCGGCGTTTACGGCCGGGGAGCAGATGTGGTTCAGCAGTTCGCCGAATGAAGCGACCGGTTTCGACAGGCATGCGAGGACGCCGAGTTCGAGTTTGCCGAGGGCGTTGGGACCGTGGTAAACGCGTTTGGAATCGTCGATGACGAGGCGGGCATCCCGGCCCCATCGCCCGGCGGCCGAGCGGACGAGGGGTTGGAGAGTGTCCCAGCCAGCGGGGTCGGACGAGGGCAAGTCTATCGCGACCGCGGCTTGCACGAGTGGCCCGAGGTTCGGACCGTAGCCGGCTTCGTCGATACCAACGACGGTGAAGTGCGGAGTTCGGAGTGCGGAATGCGGAGTCGAAGAAATGAGTCGACCCTCCGTCCCAAATCCGAAATCCGAATCCCGAAATCCGAAACAAACCCGGAGTTTGAATCACCAAAGAAGGCGGCGTTTGTTTCGGATTTCGAGATTCGGATTTCGGATTTTGTTCACTTGTCCTTCTTCTCTTCCTTGGTGTACTCGCCTTCGGCGACCGGGCGGGCTTCTTCGGCACTCTCGTTGGCGTCGAAGTCGCTCAGCTTGGCGGTCTTGCCGTCGATTTTCAGCTTGAATTGGAACGTGTAGCCGTCTTTCGGTTTGACGGGGAATTCGCCCTTGACGTCGATCTTGTTCGACGTGACCTTGATCAGCCCGTCTTTGTCCACGGTGTACTTGCCGGTGACCGTCAACGAGTTTTCGCCGGCGGCGGCCACCAGGACCAACAGGTCGGCCTTGGTGAAGTCGAAGGTCAATTTCAATCCGTCGGTTTCTTTGGACCACACGCCGGTCGGCTTGGCCTTGTCGTCCTTCTTGTCTTCGGCGCGAATCGAGCCGAGCCCGGCGAAGAGGGCCACGGCCAACAGCGCGGTCAGCAGACGGGTCATCGGTCACTCCTTGCGATGTGGTGTCGCGGGGCGGCGCACCCCGGCCGGGACAGTATAGGAGTGCGGGTGAAGTTCGGGAGTGGACGTCGTTTTTCAGCCCAAAGGGCTGAGAGAACTTAGCCTGGGGCAGCGCCCTAGGCGCGGATGGGGGGATGGGCCGCGAGCTTCGCCTGGGGCGTTGCCCCAGGCTGAGAACTCCCAGCCCTTCGGGCCGAAGAGGTGAGCCATCTCGCTCGCGCGTCGGGTAGCAAGCCGCGGGGTCAGGTGACCGCGACCTCGACGGGTTCGAAGACGCGGAGTTGCGTCTGGTTCCGCCCCTCTTGCTTGGCGTGGTTCAGCGCTTCCGCGGCCTGTTCTCGGAGGGCGTCGTAGGTCGCCGCTTGGCTCCCGTCGACGACGACGAACCCGAGGCTGATGGTGAGGTCGATCTTCAGATCGTCGAAGCGGATGTCCGCGTCTTCGACGGCTTGGCGGAGCCGTTCGGAGAGGATCTCGGCGCCGGCGCGGTCGGTCTCGGGGGCGATGATCAAGAACTCCTCGCCGCCGACGCGGCCGACGGCGTCGGTGATGCGGAGGGTCTGCTGGAGGATCCGGGCCAAGCAGATGAGCGCGTGGTCCCCGCCGGAGTGGAAGTGGCGCGTGTTGATCAGTTTGAACCGGTCGGCGTCGATCAGCCCGACGGCGAGCGGCGAGCCGTTCCGCGATCGGCGGAGCAGTTCCTTGCGGGCGATCAGGTCGATGGCCCGGCGGTTCGGCAGCGCCGTCAGCGGGTCGGTCAGGGCCATCTTCTCGAGGATTAGGTTCGACGCCCGCAGTTCTTGGGTCCGCTCCGCGACGCGCTTCTCGAGTTGCTGGTTCAACGTCCTCATCTCTTCGAGCAAACGCTCGTGGCTGCGCTCGAGGAGCAGTCCGCGGGCGACTTCCTTGAGGTGGGCGAGGAGATCTTCCCCGCGCCACGGCTTCAAAATCAGCCGGTCGATCTGGCAGCAGTTGATCGCTTCCGCGGCGTCTTGGAGTTTGGCCGTACCCGACAATAAGACGCGGGCGGTTTGCGGGGAAACGCGGCGGACCCATTCCAGCAGCGATAAGCCGCTGGCGTCGGGGAGTTGGAGATCGGTGAGGACGATATCGACGGGCCGGTACGCGACGATGCTCTTCGCCTGCTCGGCGGTGCCGGCGGTGAGGAGTTCGAAATCGTGGCCCAGCTGGCGGGCGAGGAGCGCCAGGATGGACGGCTCGTCGTCGACGACCAACACCGAGCACTTGTAGCGGGCGGTCACCATCGAATGGATTCGACTCGGATTCGCGGGGGTAGCGTCCTGCCAAGGAAATTCGATCAAGATCCTGCCTCCGTGCGGGATATCCCAGTATTGGGGGGAACGACTCACGCTATGAGGAACTCTCGAAGCCTAGTGCGCTTTTCGAAGCCCCTCCTCCGATTTTTGGCCGAGAATCGGAAAATATTGCCCAGTTTCACGACAGTTCCCGTCACAGGGGTTGTTGGTGATACGCCGATGATCCCGTCTTTGAGCGGGCGCACCCATCCAAAGTTGGGAAGCGGGACGGGCTGGGAAGAAAAAAACGCTCGATTTCCAAGACGGTCGCTTGATCGAGGCGAGGAAGCGGTTACAATCGGTCAATTGAAGTGAAGGGGACATGAACGCCTCGACACCGGCGAAGTTGGCCACTTGCCTTCCGTCGTTCGACCCCACTGGCAGTCTCGGCGGGACTTTGCTTCCCCCCTGCCCCTTGCCTCAAGGCAACCCCGGGTCGAGCCAGCGGACAAAAAGGCGAGAATCCGCCCCGGATCGAACCGGCTCGGATTGGGTCTCCGCCAATCGATACCGTGGATCTCACCGTATCGCTTCCGTCGAGGGCGAACACCCCGTTCGCCGATGTCGGGTTCTATCCCGGCATCTTTCCCCGGACGCCCCCGCGTGCATGGATGCACCCCGACCGTAGGATTCGGTCGCCCAGACAGCCGGCCCGTGGCCGTGCTCGGGTACGCGTGGCATCCGGCCAACTGCATCCGCCTTATTGGGGGAAACAACATGCCCGCCGCCGCACGACGAACCCGCCATGTTCCGTCGGCCAAAGTGACGGACGAAACCGTCGTCACCACGTTCTCGTCCGATCTCCTGACACCCGAAGAAGAGCGGGAGCTGCTCACCAGCTTCTGGGATTGCAAGAACGAACTCGTGCGCGTGCTCCTGAGGCACTTCCCCGACCTGCGGGCCGTGCGCCCGCCCCTCGAGCCGTGGCCGATGGCCCAGTTCATCCGCGACAACTGCACCGAACTCACACGCGAAGTTTTGGCCGTCCGCCGGTTGCACACCCGCTACGTCCACTACAAGCACCGGCTCGCCAGCGCCAACATCCGCCTCGCGGCCCACGTCGCCAAGCGGTTTCGCCACCACAGCCTCGCCTATACCGACCTCCTCCAAGAAGCCGTATGCGGCCTCATGCAGGCGATCGACCGCTTCGACGTGAGCCACGGCACCCGCTTGGCCACCTACGCCACTTGGTGGATCCGCCAGACGCTGCAGATCGCCGTCGCCCGCCAGAGCCACTTGGTCAGCCTCAGCCCGCACCACTTGCAGGAACTCGGCCTCCTCCAGCAGGAGTCGGAAGCGCTCGCCCATGGCGGCAAGCACCTCCCGACCCCGCAGGAACTGGCCACCCGCACCGGCAGCAGCTTGGAGCACCTGAATCACCTGCAAACGGCCACGCGCACCCCGGTCAGCCTGAACGCCGTGCTCGACGACGATAGCGATTTCAAGCTCACCGAAGCGATGCCCGACACGCAAACGCTGACGCTCCACGAGAACAACGAGCGCCAAGAAGCGCTGAAGTTCTTGATGGAAAACCTCCGCCCGCGCGAGCGGAAGGTTCTCGACCTCCGCTTCGGCCTGACCGGCAGCGGCACGCACAGCCTCCGTCAAATCGGCCATCTGCTCCGAATCAGCAAGGAGCGGGTCCGTCAGATTCAGAACCGGGCGTTGGAGAAGCTCAAGGCCAACGCGGAACGCGTCGGCTGGGAGCCGACTTTGCTGTTGGAGTAGGATGGTGTGTGAATTGGAGAAGGAATTGTATTCACCCCTGCGGCTCGCCGCGGGGGTGTTTTTATCGAAGCTCGACCGTCGCTGACGCGTCCGGCTCTGACGAGCCGCACTTCACTTCCCCATCCCACCCCGCACCCGATCGCCGTAGGTCCCGCGCAGATTCTCCGGGGTAAACGCCGTCGCCATCGGGCCGCTGGCGATCTTCCTCACGTTCAACAGCACCACCTCGTCGAAGTAATCGGGCACCGTCGTCAGGTCGTGGTGGACTACCAGCACCGTCCGGCCTTGGCTTCGCAACTCGCGGAGCAAATCCACCACGGCCCGCTCCGTCACGGCGTCCACGCCTTGGAATGGTTCGTCCATGAAGTAGACCGGGGCCTCTTGCACGAGCGCCCGCGCCAAGAAGACGCGCTGCTGTTGGCCGCCGGAGAGTTGGCGGATCTGCCGGTCGGCGAAGTCGGCCATGCCCACTTTTTGCAACGCTTCGGTGGTCGCTTCCTTTTGCAATACGCCGGGCCGGCGGAACCATCCCAGCTGGCCGTAGGTGCCCATGAGCACCACGTCGAACACCGTCGTCGGGAAGTCCCAATCGACGCTGCCGCGCTGGGGGACGTACGCCACGG
>JAYTBD010000873.1:0-2742 GCA_043737155.1 Fimbriiglobus sp.
AGGCTGTTTCATGGTGGGGGCTTGCTACGCCGAGACGCGGGGGGCCAGTTGGTTCCGGCGGAAGGCTTGATTCAACTGCGGGTCGATGACGCATTCGTAATCTTGGAGCTGCGCGATCACCGTGCCGTCGGCCGCGTCGATGTAGTCGATATCGGAGCGCGCGAACGAGCCGTTGTCGCGGGTGATGCGGATCTGCACGCGCACCGCCCCGTTGGCGAATGCCCGCCGGTACTGCCGGTAGCGCCCCGCGAAGCAGGGCAGCGAGCCGGCGCCGTGCTGGGCGTAACTCCAGAGGATCATCATCTGGAAGCTGGAGTCGAGCACGAGCGGGTCGGCGACCCACGAGTTGCGCAGCGGCTCGGTCAGCCATTCGCCGGGGTCGGGCGCGGGGTAGACGCTGCCGATGAAAGCCCCTTCCGCGACGCCGTCGATCCGCTCGATCCCGCGCAGTTCGGGGCCGTGGAAAAGAAAGTGCCGGTAAATTTCGTCGAGGGGGTGCGCGTACGGTTGCACCTCGGGCACGCGGATCGTCGTCGGCGACTTGGGCAGCGCCGCCGTCAACACCACCTCGGCGCGGGAGTGCACGACGTCGCGCCCATCGCGGCGACGGCCGCGCAATTCGACGAGGACGTTGAAGTTCTTCTCGCTCTTGACCCCTCTGCCGGCGAGGGCGCGGACGGTGGCGGGCAAGTTCTCCTCGACCATGATGCCGTTGGTCACGCGCATCTCGTTGAAGCCGTGGAAGACCAGTCCGGGGTTGCCGTGCAGCGCGGCGTGGGCGAGCCACTCCATGTGGAGGGCCATCGGTACGACCGCGCGGCCGTCGATGATATGCGAGCGCAGCACCGGGTGCGTGGCGATATCGATGGAGCGCTCGAATACCACCGACAGTTCGCCGATGGGCGGACTCGTCAGCGGCGGATTTTGCACCGTGCGCGTTTGCGCCGACTGCGAGCCGCTCGCGGGGAGGGATCCCTTCGCGGGGCGGCCCATGCCGATCGCCACGACTTCGGCGGTCCGGCCGGCGAGGTTGAGTTCCTGCACCGCGAACATCCCGCCTTCGTCGAGCGGGATCATGCCGACGCCTTCGCCCTCGAAAATTTTCCGCAGGCCCGGGGTCACCATGCCACCGTCCCACGGTCCCCAGTTGATGGCCACCACGCGCGAGTTCGGGCGGCGCCGCGATTCGACCTGCGCCATCTTGTTGAGGACTTCGTTGGCGACGGCGTACGCGGCTTGGCCGGCGCGCCCGAAGCGGGCGGTCGTGCTGCCGAAGAGCATCATCAGCTTCAACTCCTGCCCGCCGAGGTGGTCGAGCAAGTTCCGCAGTCCGTCCACCTTCGTGGAATAGACGGAGTCGAATTGTTCGTCGGTCAGATCTTCGATGCGCTTGTCGGCCAGCACTCCCGCCCCGTGGATGACCCCGGTGATGGTCCCGTGTTTGACTTGGACTTGGTGCAGCAGATCGGCCACGCGGCGCGAGTTCGCGGCGTCGGCGACGATGTAAACGACCTTCGATCCCGCGCGCTCTATACGGGCGAGGTTGCCGCGGATCTCGCGCTGCGCGATCAGCTTCTGGTACATCTCGGAAACGGCTTTGGGCGTCGCGGTCGATCCGAGTTGGTCGGCGATGGCCTTCTTCAACCCGGATTCGTCGGTCGCGCCGGCCGACCATTCCGGTTCCGGACCGGACGGAAAGGGTGTGCGGCCGGTCAAAACCAGCGTCGGTTTGAAAGTCTCGGCGAGCGCCGCCGCGACTTCGGATGTCACGCCGCGGGCGCCGCCGGTGACGACGATGACATCTTTGGGCCCGAGTGTCAGGGGGGTGGCCGAGGGCTTGCGGACGGTGCGCGCCAATTCGATGGTGCAGCGGTGCGATTCGCCGATCCCGACTTCCACCGGACCGACGCAGAGCAATTCATCGGCGACCGCGGCCGCGGCCTCCGCGGGGGAAGCGGCCGCGAAGTCCGGGGCGATGTCGATGGCTTTGCAGGCGACCTCCGGCCACTCGTGGCGCGCCGTCTTCACCAAGCCGGCGAGTCCGCCCAAGGCAGCATTGGCGTCCGGGGCGAGGTTCGTCAAACCGAAGGTCCCGTCGAGCCGGACGACCGAACCGAGAAAACCCGCCCGCCCGGCCGCGCGGAGTTTCGGTGCGGCGGCGCGCAGCCAGAGGAATGCCGTCCGGCTCGGATTCGATCCCGAGTTCGGAGTGGCGGGCGGGACAAATACCAGACCGACCGGGTGTCCGACGGTGGTGGCGGGTGTCGGGTCACCCCAGGGCAAAAGTTTCGGTTTGAGGCGTTGCCCTTGAAATCGGGCGGACAGTTCGCGACCCAATGGCTCGTCGGCGCTGACGATCCAGATTTCCGACCCCTCGGGCACGATGAGGCGGGGCCGCGGTGCGGTCATGTCGATATCGACGGCTTGCAGGATGCTGCGGTCGATCCTTTCGAGCGCGGGGATCGGCGCGGCCGCGCGGGTGGCACCGGCCGTGATACCCGAGCCGCGTTGCGCAAGAACCGGCGTTTCCGGCGTCGAAGCCGCGGCGCGCGCCGGGATCATCCCGGACGGCAGTTCGGGCATCCGGATCGCCGAGATCGGTTCCGTCTTCGGGGTCAATTCGGAGACGCTACCGCCCCGGCCGAGGAAGTCGGCGACGTCTTGAAGGGTGTGCAGGGTGCCGAGGTGCTCCGGTTTGACGACGGGGGCCTTGGGCAGCTTGTCTTGGAGGGCGCTGAGGAT
>JAYTBD010000874.1:0-2740 GCA_043737155.1 Fimbriiglobus sp.
CCCTTCGGCAGTGTTTTCGGCCGGCGGGTCCGACAGCACCTGCACCGCGTGCTGCGCGCCGTCGAAGTCGATGTGATCTATATCGAAGACGGCGTACGCTTGAAGCAATTGGTGCAGGTTTTCCGGGCGCTCCTCGAAATCTACGACGTGCACGGCGGACGCAAGCGCGTCGACGACCACAGCTTCGTGGGCATCCCGAAGGTGCGCGTCGTCGTCCACGACCTCACCCCGGAGAAGCCGCTCATCGTGGTGAAGTATCGCCAGCCGAAGTTCGACGACCTCAGCCGCGGCCGCGTGCTTCATATCTTCCGCGACCGCGGCGATTACGAGGAAGTCTCGGACATCCCTTACGATTACAGTTCCGAGCCATCGCCGCTGCTGATGGTTTGATCCGATACGAGGATTCGCCGATGTCCGTGGCCATGCAGACATTGATGCACCCGACTCTCCCGGAACTCGCCCGGCGCTACGGCAACCTCCCGGCCCGCCGCATCCGTTTGGACCGTTATCCGGCCAATGAGGACGACGTCGAAGAATTGCGCTATTCGGAAGGGAGGATTTACGAACTCGTCGAAGGTGTGCTCTTGGAGAAAGAGATGGGCTTCCGAGAAAGCATGATCGGGATGAAACTCGGTCGGCTCCTCGGGAATTTCATCGATGGAAAACACTTGGGGGTCGTCGCCGGAGCCGACGGCATGATGAAACTGGCACCGGGGTTGGTGCGGATTCCCGATGTATCATTCATCCGCAAGGAACAATTTCCCGGAGCGAAGGTTGCGAATACCGCCGCACCGAAGATCGATCCCGATCTGGCGGTGGAAGTGCTCAGCCCGAGTAATACTGATGAAGAGATTGACGAGAAGCTCGGCGATTATTTCAAGAGTGGAACATCGCTTGTTTGGCTTGTCGAACCGGATACCCGCAGCGTACTCGTCCTCGCGGGGTCAGATCGCTCGACCGGGATCCGACTGACGGTCGCGGATACGTTGGATGGCGGGACGGTACTCCCCGGATTCAGCCTGTCGGTCGCGGTTCTATTCGCCGAACTCGACGCTATATGACCCGCTGTATTCGTCGGGTCTCGGCGCACGTCTCGAGGTTATGCAGCTTTCTCCGTCGCAAATACGACGATTGTCGAACCGGACCGTATCAGCCCGCCACGGCGCGCTTCCAATCGGCGAAGACGCCCGTGTGCAATCGGGCACCGACTTGCGTGATGACCCGCATGGCGAGGAAGTTGGCGGCGCGGGCCGCGGTATCGGCGGGTAGACCATGGGTGAGGCCGTAGAGGAATGCCCCGGCGAACATGTCGCCCGCGCCGGTCAAGTCTTTCGGTTCGCAGGCGAACGCGGGCACGTGGAATTCCGACCCTTCCCAGCGGATGTACGCCCCGTCCGGCCCGTCGGTCACGACCACGTTCCGCACGAACTCTTTCATCTTCGCAAATGCGGTCGGTGCATCCGGGGCGTTGGCCACCGCGCACGCTTCGCTGGCGTTGCAGAAGAACAAATCGGTTTGCTTCAGCGTCTCGTGGAGTGCTTGTCCGAATACATGAACGATGAACGCGTCCGAACAGGTGACGGCGACTTTAGTCCCGGCGCCTTTCGCGATCGACACCGCTTCTCGGACCGCCTCTTGACCCGGTTCGTTGTTCGACAGCAGATACCCTTCGAGGAATAGCCACGCCGATTCCTCGATGAGCGCCCGGTCCCTTTTCACATGCGCACCGGAGAGGTGGGCCGCCACGCCGAGGCAGGTCCGCATCGTCCGCTCGGCATCGGGCGTGATGATCGCCGCGCAGGTGCCGGTCGGCTGGTTCACCACCATAGGGTTGCCCATGGCGATATCCAAATCGCGGAACTCGCTCTGGTAGTGGAAGCCGTACTTGTCGTCGCCGACGCAACCGATGTACGCGGCTTTGCCGCCGAGTTGGGCGAAGGCGATCGTGCTATTGGCGACCGACCCGCCGGAGACCAAGCGCGGATCGGTGTCGGCGAACTTGGCCAAGACCGTCTGCTGCTCGGCGAAATCGACGAGTCGCATGGTGCCGCGCTCGAAGCCGAGCCGCTCGAATTCTAGCTCGGGGACTTCGACGAACAGATCGACGATGGCGTTGCCCATCCCGCAGAGGTGGTATCGTTTCACGGACGGATCTCGGTGACAGGGGTCCAAGAGATGGTGATACGATGCGGGCGGACTCCGGAGTAGAATGGCCCGGTCAAACATTCGGAGATTTTTACGATGAGTACGGCTCTCACCCCAGCCCCGTCCGCGCCGCCGCGCTCGGCTCCCCCTCTCCTCACCGCCGAAGAGTTCATGCTCCGGTACGGGCATCACTCCGGGGTCGAATTGGTGAACGGCGTCGTCGTCTACGATGCCCCGCTTCCCGTACACGACTCATCGGAGGCTCGGATGCCCAATTTCCGCCACGGGGTCTACTGCCGACGCGTTGCCCGCATCCTGGAAGACTTTGTGGTCCCCCGCTCGCTGGGATGGATCGCAACGAACGACAGCTTCGTCAAGGTCTCCGACGGGACGGTCCGCGGTGCGGACGTCCTGTTCGTCAGCTACACCCGTGTACCGCAGGCGGACGTGCCACCCGAACACCTAGAGGTGCCTCCGGAATTGATCTTCGAGATCCGCTCGCCGACGGATCGCATTTCGGCGATCACCGCGAAAGCGGCGGAGTATCTCGCGGCCGGGGTCGGTGTCGTGGTGGTGCTCGATCCGAAACTGAAAT
>JAYTBD010000875.1:0-2738 GCA_043737155.1 Fimbriiglobus sp.
GTGGAAAGCTCCGCCGGGTTACCGCCGGTGCTGGTGCCGACCCCGCGGATGACGGCGTAAACGCGATCGCCGTCGCGCTCGGCGTCCGCCAACCGCTTCAACACGACCGCGGCGGCGCCTTCCGCGGGGAGCAAGCCGGTCTCGAAACTCGCGTGCGGTTGCACTTGCCCGCGCGATTGCACGGTTTTGGTCGCCGCGGTCGAAAGCAGTTGGCGCGGGTCGCCGGCGAGATCGACCCCGCCGACGACGGCGCGGTCCAAGTCGCCGCGGCGGAGCGCCCGCACGGCCAGCGCGATCGCGGTGCCCGCGGAGGTTTCTTCGCTGCAGCAGGTGAAGCTGGATCCGCCGAAGAGAAACGCCCGCGCGATGCGGCTCGCCGCGATACTCCCGAGCGCGCCCATGGTCCGATCGGCGTTCAACGCGGGTAGATCCGAATCGCCCGTCGCCCAGCGCAGGTGGTAGTTGGTGGTGTTGAGATCGAGGCCCAGCCCGATGAAGACGCCCGTGCGGACGTTCGATTCGGGGTCCTGTTCCCCGCTGTCGTCGATCGCTTCGGCGGCGACGTGCAGCATCAGCAATTGCTGAGGGAGCATCTCTTCCATTTCGCGGGGCGGGATGCGGAAGCGGTCGAGCGGGGCATCGATGGATTCGAGGAAGTATCCGGCGGGGCAGACGGTCGGCGCATCGTCCCAGCCGTTGCGCTTCGGTTTGGGGGCGGGCATCGGCGAAGCGGTGAGAAGCGCCGCCTTCAAATCCTCCGCATTCGTCCAAGGGCCGACGTGCGCCCCGACGCCGACGATAGCGATGGGCTCGGAGGCTTCAGCATTCACCGGGATCGGTCGGTCGACGGCGCCGCCTACGACAATCGGCGCGTGGGCGTCCGAGTAAGTGGGTTGGTACTCTTCGATGAGCACGTGGGCGTTCACGCCGCCGAAACCGAAGCCGCTGATGGCCGCGCGGCGTGGGCCTTCGCCGTTCCAATCTTGGGCGGCGTTCAACAACCGGAACGGCCCGTTGGCGTAATCGAGTTGCCCGCCCGGTGCGCCGAAGTTCGCCTGCGGCGGGAGCGTGCGCTTTTCGATGGCGAAGAGCGCTTTCGCGAGCGCCGCCGAACCCGCCCCCGTCAGCAGATGGCCGACCGTCGATTTCACCGAACCGATGACACACTGCCCCGGCGCCCACGATTCCGTCCGCCAGAGTTCGCGCAGGCTCTCGAATTCCACGGTGTCGCCGACGGGGGTGCCGGTGGCGTGGCATTCGATCAGAGTCACATCCGTCGGCCGCCAGCCGGCCATGCGGTAGGCATCGCGCATTGCGCGGACTTGGCCATCGCTGGAAGGGGCGAGCAGGTTGCCGCCGATGTCGTTGGAAACGCCCCAACCGCGGATGACGGCGCGGATGGTGTCGCCGTCGCGCTCCGCGTCGGCGAGACGCTTCAACACGAAGATGCCCGATCCTTCGCCGACCACGAGGCCGTCGGCGGCCGTGGAAAACGGCGAGCATTTCCCCGATGCGGAGAGCGCCCGCAACTGCGCGAAGCCCATCTGTGTGTACAAGCAATCGGGACGGGAAGCGCCTCCCGCGAGCATGATGTCGGCCCGTCCGGACAGCAGCTCATCACAGGCGAGCTTGATCGCGTATAGGCTGCTGGCGCAGGCAGCATCGAGCGTGAAGTGCCCGGCGCCGAGTCCGAGGGATTTGGCGAGCAACCCCGCAGGCAGCCCGGCCACGTACCGGTTCCACGGGTGAACGGGGCGCGGCGGCCGCTTGGCCATCGGGGCCAGGAAGCCGCGCGCGAGGTCGGAGGCTTTGTCGGTCGGCAGGCAGATGTTGCCGAGGATCACCCCGGCTCTGCGGCGATCCACGTCCGCCGTTTGCGCGGACTTCCACGCCCGGTGGCCGACGTCGAGAATCAGATGAAACAGCGGATCGAACTCGGAGACGAGTTCCGCGGGCAATCCGAGTTCGGCGACGTCCGGTTCGAAGGGATCGAGAAAGTATCCGCGGGTGGAACAGACGGTGTCCGGGTTGGCGATGCGCGGATCGAAGCAACGCTCGGGGGGCAGCAGCCAACGGCCCGGCGGCACTTCGCGGGAGCAGTCGGTGGCAGTGCGGACATTGTCCCAAAACATCCCGAGGTCGGCCCCCGAACCGGGGAAGCGGCCGGCCAACCCGACGATGGCGATGCGCGGAGATTGGTTCATGGAGATCGCGGGCTACGCCTTGGCGCGGGGGGCCAGTTGATTGCGGCGGAACGCCTGGTTCAACTGCGGGTCGATGACGCACTCGTAGTCCTGGAGGTGGGCGATCAGGGTGCCGTCGGCCTGGTCGATGTACTCGATGTCGGCGCGGGCGAAGCTGCCGTTGTCGCGGGTGACGCGGACGACCACCCGCACCGGCCCGGCCGGGAACGCCCGGCGGTACTGACGGTACCGGCCGGCAAAGCACGGCAGGCTGCCCGCCCCGTGCTGGACGAAGCTCCACAGGATCATCATCTGGAAGCTGGCGTCGAGCACCAGTGGGTCGGCCACCCAGGCACTTCGCAGGGGCACCGTCAGCCACTCGGCCGGCGGCGGGGCCGGGTAGGCGGTGCCCACGAACCCGCCCTCGCCCACCCCCTCCACCCGCTCGATGCCGTGCAGGTCCGGGCCGTGGAACAGGAAGTACTGGTACACCTCCTCGACCGGGTGCGGGTACGCCTGGACGGCCGGCGGCGGGTCGGCCGCCGGCGGCTTGGG
>JAYTBD010000876.1:0-2733 GCA_043737155.1 Fimbriiglobus sp.
GCCAGCCAACTCGAAACTTGGGATCCGAAGCCGGGCGCCAGCACGGGCGGTCCCTTCCGCGCCATCAAGACCGACGTGCCCGGCACCGAAATCTCGGAGCTGATGCCCGAGATGGCCAAGCGGATGAAAACGACCTGCGTCATCCGCGGGCTGAACACGAAGAACGGCGACCACGGCAGCGGCGCCAAAATCATGATGCGGGGCCGCATGGACGTCGGCGGCGTGCGCTACCCCGACCTCGGCGCCGTGCTGGCGCGCGAGATGGGCCGCATCGACAGCAAGGTCCCCGACTACGTCACCTTCTACACGCAGACCGAAGGCCGCGGCTCGACGCCCGGCGACAGCGGTTTCCTCGGCTCGCGCTACGCCCCGATGGAACTGACTACGAACAACATCCCGGAGTTCATCCGCAAGCTCGACGGCGTGAGCGAGATCGATCACGTCCAACGCGGCGAACTCCGCAATTTGCTGAGCAAGGAGTTCGGCAAAGGTCGGCAGTCGGATACTCTGGGCAGCCACAACCAAGCTTACGAACGCGTCCGCGGTATCATGGCGTCCGAAAAGCTCTTCGACGTGACGCAGGAACCGCAAAAGGTGCGCGACAAGTACGGCAAGACGCAGTTCGGCGAGCAGTGCCTCATCGCCCGGCGCTTGGTCGAAGCCGGGGTGCCGTTCGTGCGCGTGGCCCGCGCCTGGTGGGACAGCCACGGCCAGAACTTCGAGACACACCAAGAGATGGTGCCGGAACTCGACCGCGTGATGGCGACCCTCATCGACGACCTCGCCGAGCGCGGCCTGAGCGACGACGTGATGATCGTGACGCTGTCCGAGTTCGGCCGCACGCCGGCGATCAATTCGAGCCTCGGCCGCGACCACTTCGCCAGCGCCTGGAGCATGACGATGACCGGGTGCAAAGCCAAGGGCGGCGCCGTCTGGGGCAAGAGCGATGACAAGGGGAACAAGGTTGTGAAGGACGAGGTGAACGCCGGGCAGTTGTTTGCGACAATTTACGAGTGCTTGGGGATCAAGCACGACAAGAGCTACTACTTGGGGGCGCGGCCGATCCCGCTGGTCGATCCGGGGTTCGAACCGATCAAGGAGTTGGTGGGGTAGAAGGCGGATCAGCAACATAGAGGGAATGATGTCGATTGAACTGCGAGCCCAATTGCCGATGCATAAGAGTGATTTCGCTCGCACAGATGCGATCATCGAACTCGGCTACCCTGCCGTCGCTCCCGTCATTCCGCAATTACTGGAATGGCTCCAAGATTGCAATTGGCTAATCTCGCATAGGATCGCGAGATTTTTGGTCGAGATCGGTGAACCCGTGTTCCCCTTTGTCCGTGAAGTTTTCAACGGAACGGACGGAACATGGAAATACTGGTGCATCGGGCGATTCATCGATGAATTGCCGATTGACCAAGCCGCGAAGTTGCGTCCGGAATTGCAGCGACTCGCCTATCATCCGACACCCGGCGATCATTCCGATGAAGTTGATGAAATGGCGAGGGAGGCGTTGAAGAGATTGGACGCCGTCGGTTCAGAAACTCGTTGATCCAAAGGGCTCGACATGATTCATGTTGAATATCGGAGCCAGCACAATCCGGAGTACCACCGGCTATTGGACGAATTGGAAGCCAAGTATCCGCCCAAACGATTCGTTGCAATTAGCGAAGGAAAAGATGTCGGCAACAACGACGATTTTGACGCGTTAGTCCGGCAGTTGGATGAAGGTGGCATCCCACGATCCAAGACTCATATTGTCCAAGTTGGAAACGAAGCTCCGGGCTATATCAAATTCGGCTTTCCTTACGCTTAACCCACGGTTCCTCATGAAATCCCCATCGCCCGATTCGCTGAAGCTCGTCAAGGAATTCGGCCGGCCGAGCATCCCATTCGGGATCGCACGCGTGCCCAACTCCGGTCGCGTCTTCTTCGGTTCCTCCGACTTCAAAGTCGCCGAAGCCGACGTGACCGCCGCCAAGTTCGAAGCCAAGGATCTCTACGGTCACGAGAGCTACGTCACCACCGTCGCGCTCGCCGGTACCACCCTCGTCTCCGGCGGCTACGACGGCAAGATGACGTGGTTCGACACGGTCAAAAACGAGAAGCTCCGCACGACCGACGCCCACGCCAAATGGATCCGCCGCATCGTGGCCAACGCGGAAGGGACCATCGTCGCCAGCGTGGCCGACGACATGGTCTGCAAACTGTGGGATGCGAAATCCGGCAAGCTCATCCGCGAGCTGAAGGGCCATGAAGAGAAGACACCCCAGCACTTCCACAGCATGCTCTACGCGGTCGCCTTCAGCGCCGCTGGCAAGCTGCTCGCCACCGGCGACAAGGTCGGCCACATCGTCGTTTGGGAAACCGAGACCGGCAAATCCCTCGGCACCCTCGAAGCCCCGACGCTCTACACGTGGGACAGAGCCCAGCGGCTCCACAGCATCGGCGGCATCCGCGCTTTGGCGTTCAGCCCGGACGGCCGGCAACTCGCTGTCGGCGGCATGGGGAAGGTCGGCAACATCGATCACCTCGAAGGCAAGGCCCGCATCGAAGTCTTCGATTGGAAAGCCGGCGGCAAACCGCTCGTCGAACTCCAGAGCGACAAGTTCGCCGGCCTCGTCAACCAACTCCGCTTCGCCCCGGACGGCGCGTGGCTGCTCGGCGCCGGCGGCGCGGCCGAAGGCTTTTTCCTGTTCGTCGATGTCGCCGCGAAGAAGTTGGTGAAGC
>JAYTBD010000877.1:0-2729 GCA_043737155.1 Fimbriiglobus sp.
GACATAGCGGAGCGAAGCGTCGCGGGCCGCTTGTTCCACGCCGCTCAAATCTTCTGTTTTCTTCATGGCGGGATGCTAAGAGGCAATTCGCACGCCAACGCGAAAGTGCATGGCTCCGGTGCAATTGAGGCACGGGTACGAATGGCCCGCGCAGAATTGTGCCCGGCATTTCGACTGCGATTGCGCAGCGCCGACCTCGGCGTTATCACCCCTTCAGCGAAGCCATATCGATCACGAAGCGGTACTTCACATCCCCTTTCAACAAGCGGTCGTAGGCCTCGTTGATCTTCTGAATGGGGATGATCTCGACATCGCTCACGATGCCCTTCACCGCGCAGAAGTCGAGCATCTCTTGGGTCTCGGCGATGCCGCCGATGCCGGAGCCGGCGAAACTGCGGCGCGGCATCAGCAGGTTGAACGCGGCCACCGGCAGCGGCTTCTCGGGGGCGCCGACGAGCGTCAGCGTGCCGTCGAGTTTCAACAGCGACAGATACGCGTTGATGTCGTGCTCGGCCGAGACCGCGTCGAGGATGAAATCGAAGCTCGAGCGGTGCTTCGCCATTTCGTCGGCGTTCTTCGACACCACGACCTCGTGCGCCCCGAGTCGTTTGCCGTCCTCGATCTTGCCGGGGGAGGTTGTGAACAGGACGACGTGCGCCCCGAAGGAGCGGGCGAACTTGACCCCCATGTGGCCGAGGCCACCGAGGCCGACGATGCCGACCTTCTGACCGGGGCCGACCTTCCAGTGCCGCAGCGGCGAGTAGGTGGTGATGCCGGCGCAGAGGAGTGGCGCGGTCGCCGCGAGGTCGAGCTTGTCCGAGAGTTTGAGCGTGAACGCTTCGTCCACGACGATGGAATCGGAGTAGCCGCCGAGAGTGTGGCCGCCGGAGTGTTTGTCTTGCCCGTTGTAAGTAAACGTCGGGAAAGTTTCGCAGTACTGTTCCAAGCCGCGGGCGCAGCTCGCGCACTTTCGGCAGGAATCGACCATGCACCCGACCGCGGCGAGGTCCCCCGCTTTGAATTTGGTCACGGCCGTTCCGACTTTGGTCACGCGTCCGACGATCTCGTGCCCCGGCACGCAAGGGTATGCCGTGGGGACGAATTCGCTCCACTCGTTGCGCGCTTGGTGCAGGTCGGAGTGGCAGACACCGCAGTACAGGATTTCGATGGCGACGTCGGTCGCCAGCGGATCCCGGCGCGTGAGCGAATACGGGGCGAGCGGGCTGGACGCGGATTTGGCGGCGAAGGCTTTCGTGGCCATGGTTCGGAACTCCTTTCGAGGAATGGATGAAGAGATTAATAGTCGGAGCCGGCGACCATGGGCCTTCATTTCACCAGCAGCTTCGCGCACGCCGCGGCGCCGATGAATCCGGCATCCGAGCCCAACTCGGCGAAAACGATCCGCACCGACTTCGCCGGGAACGGCAAGCCGTAGCGCCGGACGTCCGCGTCGATTTTGGCCCGCAACCATTCCCCGGCGTCGGTCATGCCGCCGCCGAAGACGATCACCTCCGGATCGACTGCGGCGATGGCGGCGCAGGCGCCGAGCGCCAAATAATACGCCGTGTCGTCGACGACTTTCATCGCGCAATCGTCGCCGGAACCGGCGAGGTCGAAGATCACTTTCGCGGTCAACTCGTCGTCGTTGGCGGTGTAGAACTCCTTCAATTTCGTCGGTCCGCGCCAACTCGCCATTTCTTCGCGGGCCCGCCGGGTTACCGCGGTGGCGCTCGCGTAGGCTTCGAGGCAACCGCGCGCCCCGCAACCGCAGAGCCGGCCGCGATCCGGCATGTCGATGCGCAGGTGCCCGAGTTCCCCGCCGTGGCTGTGCTTTCCTTCGATCACCGCGTCGCCGACGATGATCCCGCCGCCGACGCCGGTGCCGAGCGTGAACATCACCATGCTGTGCGCCCCGCGGCCGGCGCCGGTCCACTTTTCGCCGAACGCCGCGGCGTTGGCGTCGTTTTGAAACGCGGTCGGCTTGTCGAACATCGCCGCGATGGTGTCGCGCACCGGCACGTTCTTCCACGGCTTCAAGTTCGGCGGATCGAGGATCAACCCCGCGTGAATGTCCATCAGCCCCGGTGTGGCCACGCCGATCGCGGCGATGTCGGCGAGGGTCATCTTCGCCGCCGCGATCGCCTGGCGGATGGTTTCGCCCATGGTTTGCAGCCCGATCTCTTGGCCGCGCTCCGGGTTCGTACGCAGCGAGACATCGGGGTAGGCCTTGCCGGTGCCATCGACCACGGCCGCTTTCATGGTGGTGCCGCCGACATCCAACCCGACAAAATTCGAAGCCGCCGCCATGATCGCCATCCGGAGGAGAATATGGGTAATGTTGTAGTATTGGCGAGCGGCACGGCGTGAGCGTGCCGTGGGATTCGAGTTGAATTCGCCATTGCTATCGGCGGTGCGATTCCACGGCACGCTCACGCCGTGCCGCTCGCCAAATCCATTGCCACTTCCCCTTCCGCGCCCGGCGCTCTATCATTCGGGTACACCCCGTTCTTCCAACCGACCGTGCACCTTCGCCACGTGGTTGGGCTTTAAGCCAACGCACGCCCGCGGAGATCCCACCATGGCTCGGACGCGACCCGATTACCCCGACGACATCTTCGACAACACGCGGATGTCCTTCGGCGACCACATCGAAGAGCTGCGCAGCCGGCTCATCAAAGCCCTGCTCGGACTCGCCTTCTGCCTCGTCATCGGCTTCATTTTGGACGGCA
>JAYTBD010000878.1:0-6733 GCA_043737155.1 Fimbriiglobus sp.
TCGAACGGATTACTCGGGGTCGAGACCGCATGGGGGACGAAGGTCGCGCGTGTCGCAGCCGGTGGGGAGTCGGAGCGGATGGGCGGCAGGTTGGGCAAACCGGGCACGCGCATTGTCGCTTGGTGGGCATCGGCGGAGACGGTAGGAGTTTTCGAAGCCGGGGAGGTAGCCGGGAGGATCGGTTTCCGGGAGGATTCGCCGCCACCGAACAAACTGTCGCCTTCGTCGTCTTGATCGTTGAAGATGCTGTCGGTCGATTCGCGGGCGCGACGGAGCGTCTCGGAAAAGTCGGGCCCTTGATCGCGGTACGCGGCCTGAGCCCCAACCGGCGTGGCCGACAAGGCCATCGGAGCCAGTGTCGCCTGTTTGCAATTCGGGCACGGCACCGCGCGACCGGCCGTCTCGGGCGGCACCGTGATGCGTTGTGAACAATGCGAGCAAGCGAACGAAATCGGATTCATAGTAACTCGGCGGACGGACATCGGCCTCATCCGATGCAAGATAGCTCACAGGTGAAGCAGTTCCCAATCTTATTCCGAAATGCTCCGCGGGTGAGGGCACCGGAGTTGCAATCACGGATCGTGCCGCCGAACTTTTCGCACGCGCGGGAACGATCGCCTACACTACGCCCATCACCCGTCCCCGCGAGGTACACCGGCCGTGTCCCTGTTACTGGAAGCCTTCGACAATCTGCCTAAATCCGAAGCCGCCGACGATGTCGAACTCTGGGAGGCCGGGGCGGAGGATGCGATCCGCGAATTCCGGCAAGTCGCCGAGACGCGCTACAGCGAAGGCACACTCTGCCGCATTGTGGCTTCGTCCGAAGATTCGCAAGCCCGCCAAGCGGCCGCGTTTGCCCTCGGCTTCGTCGGGACCATGGCGGCCAACGCCGTGATGGCCTCGGTGCTGCGGGGCGATCCGGACGATCGCGTCCGCCGCTTCGCCATGGATTCACTCTGGGAAATTTGGTTCCGCGGGGATAGCGTGCAACAAGCCCGCGAACTGCGCCTCGCCCTGTCGTTGAACGACTCCGCCCAGCAACTCGCCGCCCTCGACGATGTCATCGGCATGTACCCCGAGTTCGCCGAGGCGTACAACCGGCGCGCGATCCTATGGTTCCGCCGGGCGCAGTATGCGCGGGCCATCGCGGATTGCGAAGAAATCCTGCGTCTAAACCCTCACCATTTCGGTGCCGCCTCGGGCCTCGGACAGTGTCACCTGCGGATGAATCGACCCCACGCCGCGGTGCGGGCGCTGGCCCTGGCGCTCGAATTGAACCCGACTCTCGATCACTTGGCCGAGACGATTCAATCGTTGAGGCAAACGCTCGGCGATGCATAAGATGAGTGTTGTAGAATCCAACTTCGGAGCAAGCGATGTCACCGACCGATCTACTCAAAACGATGCGGGACAGGCCTTTCATTTCCTTTCGATTATTCTTGAGCGATGGCACCTCCCACGATGTCCGGCATCCGGAAATGCTCCTAGTCGGAATTCGTACGAGCCATCTGTCCATCCCAGACCGGGAAAAACCGGAATTCGTCGATTGGGTCGTACGGATCGACAACCTCCACATCACGAAGATCGTGCCGCTTGCCCAGATCGAGCAAGCCGCTTAAACCCAGCACCGCTTGCGCCGGTGTTTCCACGACTCCTACAAGTTGATGTTCGTATCCGCCCCGACTATAAATGTCCCGTGTGGGCCAATCCGCACGCCCGACCTCCGTAAGCAAGCCTCTTCCCCTCTCAGGAGTAGCAACGTGCTCAAAAAAATCCTCGCCACCTCGGTCCTCGTCGGCTTGGCCGGCTTGTTGACCCTCACCGGGATTGCACAAACCCCCGCGCCCGCGCAGCCGGGCACCGCCCAACCCGCTCCGACGAGCGCGACGCCGAAAGTCGTGACCGAAGATGGAGGCCAGCCCGTCGGCGACAACCAGAACAGTCGTACTGCCGGCACCAATGGCCCCGTGCTAATCGACAACTTCCAATTGATTCAAAAGTTGGCCCGCTTCGACCGCGAGCGCATTCCCCAGCGCGTCGTCCACGCCCGCGGGGCCGGTGCCCACGGTGAGTTCGTGAGTTACCAAGACCTCTCCAAGCTGACCAAGGCCAAGCTCTTCTCGGCGAAGGATAAGGCGACGCCGGTGTTCGTCCGCTTCAGTACGGTCATCCACCCGGACGGATCGCCGGAGCAACTCCGCGACCCGCGCGGTTTTTCGACCAAGTTTTATACCGAAGAAGGCAACTGGGATCTGGTCGGCAACAATCTGCCGGTCTTCTTCATCCGCGACGCCATGAAGTTCCCGGACCTCATCCACGCCTTCAAGCCCAGCCCGATTACGAACCAGCAAGACCCCCATCGCATCTTCGATTTCCTGAGCCATGTGCCCGAATCGGTCCACCAGATGACGTGGCTCTTCTCGGATCGGGGCACGCCGGCGAACTATCGGCAAATGGAAGGCTTCGGTGTCCACGCCTTCAAGCTCGTCGATGCCAACAACGCGGTGACCTACGTGAAGTTCAACTGGCGCAGTCTGCAAGGGATCAAGACCTTCACCGACAAGGAAGCCAAAGCGAACTCCGCTCAGAACCACAGTGCGTTCACGGAAGACCTATACGACAACATCAAGGCCGGGAAATTCCCGAGCTGGGAACTCGGACTGCAAGTCATGAAGCCGGAAGATCTCGACAAGTTCGAGTTCAACCCGCTCGATGACACGAAAACTTGGAACGGGATCGAGGAGACCAAGATCGGGAAACTCACCCTGAACCGGGTGCCGGACAACTTCTTCCAGTTCACCGAGCAATCCGCGTTTTCGCCGGGCATGGTCGTCCCGGGCATCGAACCGAGCGAAGACAAAATGTTCCAAGGTCGATTGTTCAGCTACGCCGATACGCAGCGTTATCGGTTGGGGGCCAACTACCTCGACTTGCCGGTCAACCGCCCGCTCGCGCCGGTGTCCAATAACAATCAGGACGGCCAATTGAATCACGGGCACCGCAAAGGTGACACCAACTACGAGCCTAACATCGAGACAGGCCGGCGCGACGACAGCAAAGCCGAATACACCAAGGCTCCCTTGGCCGGCCCGATTGTGCAGCAGCCGATCGAGAAGCAGCTGAACTTCAAGCAGGCCGGCGAACTCTACGAGAGCTTTCCCGAAGACCAGAAAGCGAATCTCATCTCGAACCTCGCCGGCGATATGAACAAGATCCGCGCTCCCGGCATCAAGATCACCTACGTCTCCTTCTTCTACCGGGCCAACGCCGACTACGGCACGCGGGTGGCCAAGGCGATCAAGGTCGACCTCGAAGCCGTGAAGCAGTACATCGCCAAGGAGGAGAAGGCCGCGGAATCGAACCGGGTCAACACCGATAGTAAGATCAACATCGACGGCAAGAACAACAAGGACAAGTCTGGCGAGAACAAAGACAAGAAGTAGCCGATCCCTTCTCGTTCCGGGGCCGCGGAGATATTTCCGCGGCCCCATTCTATTCGGAGCCATCATGTTCGCTCTGCCCGCTCTGCTTTTAGCGGTCGCCCCCTTCCTGCCTTTGCCGAAGTCGATCGAACTCACCCCGGAAGTCGCGGCCAAACTGCAAACTATCGCTTTCCAAGCGGCCCGCGACGGAGACACGGACACCCTCCGGGCGTTCTTCGCGGCCGGGCAACCCGTCAACGGCCTCAACGCCCGCGGCGACACCTTGCTCACTGTGGCCGCCTACGCCGGGCAGGACAATGCGGCGGCGCTGATCTTGAAACAACCGAAGTGCGAAGTGGACATCAAAAATAAGATGGGCCTGACCGCTCTTGCCGCAGCGGCGTTCAAGGGCCACGTCGAGATCGCCGAATTACTGGTGAAGGCAAAGGCCGATGTGAACGCCCAAAATGGTACCAAACAAACCGCGCTGATGTTCGCTGCCCTGACGGGCCGGACGAAGATGGTCGAATTCCTGCTCAAATCCGGCGCCGATGCGGCAATCGTGGACAAATCGGGGAACACGGCATTGAGCCTCGCTAAAACGCAAGGGGCCGCCGATGTCGTGAAACTATTGGCCAAGTGACGCCACGCCACGGTTGCTTCGGCGTGGGGGCGGCGTATTTATAGGGGTTGGTACTGCCCTCCGGTCCGATCCGATTGCGAGCGACGATGAATCTGCTGATTCCCTTTCTCACTTACGAAGACCTCGATTTCGGTTTGGTTTGGCAGTCCCCGGGCCGCACGGTCACCGAGGCGGACATCGTGACATTCGCCGGCTACAGCGGGGACTTCAACCCCATCCACGTCGATCACGAACACGCCAAGACCACCGCATACCGACGGCCCATCGCCCACGGCTTCGGGGTCTTCGGCATCGCCAGCGGACTGTGCATCTATTCCCCCGCGACCAAGATCGTGGCGTTGCTCGGCGTCAAGGATTGGAAGTTCCTCGCCCCGGTCTTCGCGGGCGATACTATCCACGTCGTCAGCCGCGTGGTCGAAAAAACCCTCAAAGGCGTCGGGAAACGCGGGGAAGTCCTCTGGCACCGGGCGCTCGTCAATCAAGAAGGCAAGACCGTGCAAGAGGGCCACATGAGCACCTTGGTGGAGTGCCGAGGCAAGGTCTGATTGCGAATTTGGGTTGCGGATTTCGGATTGGCTCCGCAAGCCCATCGCCGTCTTCCCCGCTTTCAATCCGCAATCCCAAATCCGAAATCCGCAATGTTCAGAACCCGCTTCGCCCCCAGTCCGACCGGCTACCTCCACATCGGCGGGGTCCGCACGGCGCTCTTCAACTGGCTGCTGGCCCGGCGCCACGGGGGGCAGTTCATTCTCCGCATCGATGACACCGACGACTCCCGCAACCGCGCCGATGCGGTGAAGCCGATCATCGACGGGTTCGCCTGGCTCGGCATGACTTGGGACGAAGGCCCGACACCGGATGCCAGCGGCGAAAGCTCCGGTCCGCACGCTCCCTATTTCCAAGGTCAGCGGAACGACAAATACGAAGCCGCCGCGATGCGGTTGTTGAAAGAAGGCAAGGCTTACCCGGACTACACGACGCCGGAGCAGCAGGACGCCGCGCGGAAGCAAGCCGACTTAGCCCGTAAGCCGTACGTCCACCGCGGGACGAATCGCGATGTATCCGCCGAGGAGAACGTGAGGCTGTACGCCGAGAAAGCCGCGCCGTTGCTGTTGAAAGTGGAATTCGCGCAGTCGGTGAAGTTCGACGACGCGGTGAAAGGGAAGCAGGATATCTCGACCGATACGATCCGCGATCCGATGCTGCTGCGCGGCCCGGACGCCAACGGTTTGTGCCGGGCGGTCTACAACTTCGCCACGGTCGTCGACGACACCGACTTCGGCATCACCCACGTCGTCCGCGCGATCGAACACCTGTCGAATACGCCGACGCAGATTCTGATGTACCGGGCTCTCGGCGCGGAACCGCCGACTTTCGGGCACATCCCGCTCGTAAACTACAACGGCAACAAGATGAGCAAGCGGAACCTGCCGCCGCTCAGCGCCGACGAGATCGCCAAGTTCAAAGCCTGCGGCTGGACCGACGACGAGATTAAAGGGCGCGAAGATCTCAACATCGCCACCGTCGCCTACTATCGCGAGATCGGTTACCTGCCCGAAGCGCTGATCAATTACCTCTGCCGGCTCGGCTGGAGCATGGACGGCGAATCCGAATTCATCCCGCTCGATACGCTGATCGCCAACTTCTCCCTCGACCGAGTGACCGACGCGCCGGGCAATTATGACGCGAAGAAGCTTTTCTGGCTCCAAGGCGAGTACATGAAGCTGATTCCGCCCGAAGGGAAGTTGGAACGCTGCCTACCGTTCCTGCGCCGGGCGAAGCTTATCGGCGAGACTCTCGATGACACGACGCGGTCGAAGCTGCTGCAAATCATCGAAGCATCGGGTGATCGGATAAAGTTCTTCAGCGACGTGCTGGCCTTCGCCGCGCCGATCTTGAAAGACGAAATCGAATACGACGGGTTCGCGTTGCAGAAAGCCTTCGCCGATGCCAAAAACCCGAACGCGAGGGTGTTGCTCGCGGAGTTCGCCGAAATCCTGCGCGGTTGCGAACCGTTCGACGCGGCGACGACCGACAAGGCCCTCCACGATTTCGCCGCCGCGAAGGGGATCAAGCCGAATGCTCTCGTTGCCCCGCTGCGCGTCGCGATCACCGGCGTCGGCGTCGGCTTCGGCCTGTTCGACACGCTGGCGATCCTGGGGAAGGAAAAAGCCTTGCAGCGAGTGTCGGACATGATATTATCAATTGATTGAGTAGCAAATAGGGAGACGCGATGAGCGACTCATTGCTTTTCCGGACTGTTCTTTGCTTTGAGCGGGGGGGGCACGGATCGTCACCTCTGCCGTGGCAGGCAATCCTGCCCAATGTCAGAGAAATATGGAATACGGAATGCATTCGGGCCGTTGCGGATGAGGACCTTGCTCCATTGCTCCACGAACAAAGGGACGGATACCATCGGCTGCTGGTCGGAGGTATCAAAATCTTGGAAGGCTATCTTCAAGTTTTTGATGTGCTTCCCCGAACGGTAAATTTTTATAAGCAATCGGATCGCTTCGCACTCTTCAATGCGGTCAAAGAGTTGAAGGCGCACAGCCATGCGCTATTTCCGCGCTGGGACACGATGGATGATCTGGAAGAGATACTACTGGAGCATATCGGCAAGACGTTACGGCCACTTCACGACGACTATTTCAAAGCGAGCGCGCCC
>JAYTBD010000879.1:0-6719 GCA_043737155.1 Fimbriiglobus sp.
CCGCCGGCGACCGAGTAACCGCCGGTGTGGTTGACGTTGTTCGCCCGCAGCGCGTCCTCGAATTCCTTGAGCGTGACGCGGTTCTCGGACATCTTCACCGGGTCGACCAGCACTTGGTACTGTTTGCGGCCGCCGCCCATGGCGATGACTTGGGCGATCCCCGTGGTTTTGAGCAGTCGCGGCCGCACCACCCAGTCGGCGAGCGTGCGCAGGCCGAGTTGCCGCTGGAGCTCCGAGGGAAACACGACCTCGCGGGATTGTCCCGCGATCGAGCCGCGCACCGTTTGCGATCCGTCGGCGGAGGATTTCATCCACGCCGCGCTGGCCACGGCCACAGGCTCCCACTCCGCGACTTTACGCCGATCGGTCGGCTTCCACACGAAGAGGGCCGGATCGCCGTCACCCTTCGGCAATACCCGCTCGGCATAGTACGGCGTCCCCGGCACGGCCGCGAGTTCACCGCCCTGGGGGCCGGGTTGTCGCCGCATCCCGGCAACCATGATTTGTCCCATGATCGAACTGATCGGCGCCATCTGCGGACGGGACCCTTCCGGCAGCTCCCCGGACACCGTCGCCAGGCGCTCTTGGACGGTCTGACGCGCGGTGCGGATATCGACGTTCCATCCGAACTCGACGTTGACGACCGACAGTCCGTAGCCGGATTGGCTGCGCACATCTTGGACGCCGGTCGCTCCGAGCAACGCCGATTCCAACGGGTAGGTGACCAGCGTCTCGACTTCTTCCGGCGCGAGCCCGGGGCTTTCGGTCATCACGACCACGCGCGGCCGGTCGAGGTCGGGGAAGACGTCGATGGGCATTTGCGTCGCGCTGTAACCGCCGTACCCCAGCGCGGCCAAGCACAGCACCACGACCAGCGGCCGGTGTCGCAGGGAGAACTTGATCGCGGCATTCAACATGACGGAGGTTCTCCGGTTAGTGACTGTGCCCGTGGCCCGCGTGCGCATCCGCCGCGCCGCCCACCGCTGCGGCTTTCAATGCGCGGTTGATCGCCGCCGCCGGACTGCGCACGACGTACTCCGCATCGGAGATGCTACCGTCGTTGGCCACGACCGATTCGTTGCGGTCCTCGTAGAGAACGCGGACCGGCTTGCGGATGAACATGTCTCCGGACTGCACGAACATGTATGTCTCCGCCCCCTCGCGCACGACCGCCCCGGCCGGGAAGATGAACGGGAGCAGTTCCGTCTTGCCGTCCGACGCGAGCGTCACCAGCTTCTCCACCGGCAGCCTCAGCCGCACCCGCTGCCCGGGCCGGTAGCGCCACACGAAGTGCGTCGTACCGTCCCGGTCGAACGTCCGCGATTGATTCTCCAGCGACAGATAAAATCCGAACGTCCGCGTCGCCGTGTCCACTTGGTTGGACAAGTGGTGGATGCGGAGCGGCTCCTCCGGCTTCCAGGCGCCCGGTTTTTCATCGGCGAACTCGGCGCGGACGGGCACCCTGTTCTCGACGGCGTAGGCGAGCGCGTCCGCCTCCGATTTGAACGCCCGCCCTTCGACGTAGAGTCTCTGGTGATTCGCCAGCAGAGCCAAGCTTTGACCCGCTTGGACTTGCTCGCCGAGTGTCACCTTCAATTCTTGCACTTCGTATAGGAGTTCTTTCGACGCGGAGTCAATTGGGCTGCTCGCCGACACCGGCGTCGCAATCGGCGCCGCTCTCATCGGTGCGGCAATGACGACTTCGGTAACGACCCCGCCTTTTTCGATCCGATCAATCTGGTCCGGGGACAGTCCGAACACGCCGAGTTGCCGGCGGTAGGCCTGTACCTGCGTGGTGAAGCGTTTGACTTGGTTGTCGTCCTCGATCAACGCGGCGCCGGACTGCACGCCTTTATCGACGAGGTTTTGCGTGATGACCCGTTTGTCGCCGGCGATTCTCAGTTCTCCGGCCGCCTTGGCCAGATCGGCTTGGGTGCCTTGGAGGAACTCGCTCACCAACTGCAAATTGAAAAGCGGATCGCCAGCTTTCACCGTGTCGCCCGGTTTGGCGCGGATCTCGGTGATGACGCCCGCGACTTTCGAAGTGACGCCGCGGTCGCTCTCGCCGGGCCGGTCGACGACGACGCCGGGGATCAGCATGGTGCGCCAGTACTCCCGCGGCGTCGGCGTATCGACGTCGATGCCCAGGTTCTTCTGCGCTTGCGGCGAGAGCTTCACCTTCTCTTTCACCGGGCCGTGGTCGTGACCTCCGTGGCCGGCTTCCTCATTGTGGGCTTCTTCGGGCTTGGCATCCACTTTGGAAGGGAAGACGTACGGCCTCCATCGATCCTGCGTGCGGTATGCGGCGAACCCCGCACCCGCCAATAGCGTGAGCGCGACGACAGGCGCAACGAATCGCTGGTAAATCATGTCGACCTCACAAACGGCGGGGTGGACGAAGGAAGTATCAATGAGGAATAATACGGACGCTCACGGCCGAGCCGCAAGCGAGACGAGAGGCGGTCGGAAAGGATCAAATCAGAAGTGTGAGGAACTCGAGATACCGGGGAATCGGATCGTGATGGGTACTGGATATCGGGGGATATCCCGCGGGGCCGACCGAGTTGGCGTAAGGCGGGTTCCATTGGGGCCGGACGAGATCGAGGGCGGTCAATGTCTCCGGGGACACCGTTATCACAGCCGGCTCGGGCGAAGCGAGTGGGTTTGCCGCCGGGCAGTTGCAATCGTGCGACAGCGGCCCCTGATCGGCATCGCACGGGGTTTCCACAGCGACCGTCTGCCGGACACCGTGATCGATTGAGTTCGAGTTCGACCGGCAACCGCAATGCGACTCTCCGCCCGCAGTATGTTCCACCGCGGTCGGAATCGGGTGAGCGCCCGCTGTGCACGTGCAGATGCTAACGGGAATCGACCCCGTTAGCATTAGCACTGCCACAAGCAGCCGAATCACAATGCGACCCTCTCTCGGTTCAAATCATTGTGAACCTCCGATTGCCCGGGGTCAAGCTCGGTTGCGATATTGGGTGTGCCTATACTTCTGGAAGCTTGGCGCCGGCATCGATTTCGGGCCGACCCACGTTTGACTTCCGAAGTCCGGTTTCGACTTCGGAAGTCGTTGGGAGCGAGCGACTCCCGAAATCCGACCACCCCGAAAAGGACTCCCGAAGTCGAAGCCGGACTTCGGAAGTCGGCGCGGCGGCGCGCATTTTATCCATCGACGTGCAGCCACTGCGTCACGTCCAAGCGCGAGTGCGGGCTGGATTGGATCAGATCCGAGGCCCCGTGGTAAGCCGCCGACCAAACGGGTCCGAGTTGGGCGAGCGCCGCCAACGGCACATTGGAATACTCCCGGTAGAAGATCGCCTCGTCGGTCGTCGCCACGCCGCCCGCATTCGGAGGGAGCAGCGGCGTTGCCTGTTGTGCGATGGCGGCGCCGCCTTCGCCCTCGGGCGCGCCGAAAATCGCCACTTCCGACCGCGCCCAGATCCCGCCCGACACGAGCTTCGGCTCGGCGTCGTAGTAAGTCTTCGCGATGGCTTGGCCGAACGCCGACTTCGACGGGTACTTTTGCTTCAGCATCCCGGCGAAGTCCACGACGCCGAGGCGGTCGTTCAAGTAGGTCCGCGTCGCGCTGCGCAAGATCCGCAGCAGGCTCTCGTCCCCGGCCGAGTTCATGCACGCTTCGTACAGCCCGCCGAATTCCGCCAGGATGTCGTGCTGGACCCGGTGCTCGAGTTCGGAGAGATCCTCGTCGGTGAGCACCTTCAAAAACCGCTGCGACGCCTCCTCGATGCCGGCGCATCCCACGGGCAGGAGTTCGTCGGCCCGCACGGGCGGGGCGAGCGTTTCCGATTCCGCCACGAGCTGCTTGAGATTGTTCTGGGCCTTCACCCGACAGGTTCCGACTTCGGCGGAACGCATTTGCAGGACGGTCTGCAATTTGCGATAGATCGCCAGCACTTGGCGACCGACGAGCGCGGCGTACCACGCGGTCGGGTATTGGCGGAGGGAGTCGACCAGCTCTTGGGCGGTCGCTTTCTTCATTCCCCTCTGCGTATTCAAACTCGCCACGACGCGCTCGTAAGCGCCGTTCGCGGCGGCGACCAACGGGGCGAGTTCCTGCTGGAGTCGCTCCCGGGCCGCGGCGACCCCGGTCAACAGGTGGCGCACCGCTTCCTCGGTTCCGGCGAAGCGGAAGTCGGGCGTGTCCATCAGGGCGGGCAACATCCCGCTGAGTTCTTGGTCCGACCGCGCGAAAATCTCGGCGGATGCGACCTTCAGCGCGGCTTCGACTTCCGTCGGTTGCCGATTGGCCCTTTCGCGCGGGATGCCGAGGACGCGCGCGAATTCCGCGAGCGCCGCCGAGACTTTCCCCGAATCCGCCGCCTTGGCCAGCCAGCCCTTCGGCATCAGCGGATCGCATAGAGTCGCGATCAACCCTTCGATGCTGCACCCCGCGGTCGCATCGGCGGTGTCGCGCAGGGACTTCGCCAGTTGGTCGCTCCCCAAGCCGAAGCGGTGCCATTGCTGCTCGGCCCAATGCGGGATGACGGTGCGGAGTTGCTTGAGATCCGGCTGGACCCAATTGCCGAAGAGTACCGGCGCCATGATGCGGGCGGTGCGCGCCACCACTTCCGCGCGCGGCCAGCCGAAGCTGGTCAGACCGAACGTGTGGATTTCGTTGCCGGTCGTGTGCGTCGGGAGCGGTCGGGCTCGATCGCCGGTGCGGCCCACGGTCGAAAGCAGTTCGAGTCGGAGGAAATCGACGGCCGCTTGCAGGCGATTGTCCACCTCGCCCAACCGCGGGGCCGGGGTGCCGATCGATCCGGACACCCGCGTGACCCCGGACATGCGTGTCGTCCCGGTCCCCCCTTCGAAGACGCCCGAACCCCGTAGGGATGATAGCGGGCGCACGCCCGAACCGGCTCCGACCGGCGCCGAGTTGTCCAGTCCGGGGACGACAAAGGTGCGGGTGAACGGGGATTCGCTATCGCGGATATTCCCGTTGCGGTCATCGTAAGACGCTTGGAAGACGGTCTCGGAATCGCAGAAGTGGTTCAGTTCCGTGAGCGCGGCGAAAGTGTTGGCGAGCGCGGTCGAATTCGCGTGGTTCGCGGGTGTGTCTTGGGGCGTCAGCAGAAGCCCGGTCACATCCGGTGCGGCGTAACCGATGCGCTTGAGTCGGGCGCGCACGGCGTAAGCCAAGTCGAGGAACATGCCGCTGCCGGTGCCGCCGCCGAGTCCGGCGACGATATACACCCGGGGGCGGTTGGTGCGTTTGTCGAAACCGGTGCGGGAGATCGTTTCCCCGATCGCGGCGGGGTCGAGGCACGCGTCGAGTTCGAATTGGAACTTGTTGAGGATGGTCCGGTAGTGATCGCAGAACGCGAGGCGGCCCAAGCAGCGCAGACCCATCGTCGAGGGTTGGCGCGACATCTTGTAGAAGACTTGGGGATCGAACCACCCCTCGGTCACCATGCGGCCGTTGTTCCGGGGTTTCAAATAGTGGGCCGAGCGGTTGAGCTTCGCGGCGATCAAGTCGTCCTTCGGCAATGGCGAAAGCCCGTCCTCGATCTTGGATCCCGCGAGTTCGATCGCTTCGGGGTCGCTGTCGATGCCGATGAGCCGCAGCGCGGGGAGGTGGGCCATCGGACCGAACCGGCTCTCGATGGCGTGGCGGAGGCGCTGCACGACGCGGAGACCCGAGTAGCCGATGCCGATGACGATCGTGGGCCGGATGGGACCGGGACCCGTTTGCTCGGGCGGGGCGGGACGCTCGGGCGGGGCCGAAGTTTCGACGACCCCGCGCGGATTGGGAGTTTGCTCGAGCCCGGTTCCGCCGTCGGTGCCGTACGGGTGCGGAATCCCTTGGGCCGCGTCGTACGAATTCTGCAATGCGAACGAGTCGGAGGGAGCTGCCGCGCCGACCGACGCGGCGGAGGGGACGCTAACCCGGACGTTGGAGCCGTCGCGGATGGCCTTCACCATGCTCGACACATTCGGGAAGCGGTCCTCGGGCTTTTTGGACAGCGCCTTGGCCAACGCGGAGCGCTCCCCGGTCGGGGTGGGCAACAAGTTGGGCGGGGCTTGCAAATGCTGCATGAGCAACTGCTGCATACTGGTGCCGTCGAACGGACGCTGTCCAGTTAGTAATTCTTGATACACGCAGGCCAAGCTGTACTGATCGCAGAAGCGCGACACGAAGCCATCGAAGGTTTCCGGCGCCGCGTAAACGGGGGTGATCCCGCCGGTGACGGAAGCGACCAAACCCTCCAGATCTTTGACTTGGCCGAAGTCGGCGACCTTCACGTGGTTGTAAAGAAGGAACAAGTTCTGCGGCTTGATGTCGAGGTGTTGCAACTGGTGTTTGTCGTTCATGAGGTCGAGCACCTCGGCGGTTTCCGCCATGTACTGCAAGAGTTCCTCGCGCGGGATACCCTCCCGACCTTTGTTCCGGTGCTCGCGGAAGCGCTCCCACAAATTGCAATCGGCGAGTTCCATGATGATGACGAGTCGGCCTTCGACGATGTCGTAGCGATCGAGGGTCAGCAAGTACGGGTGCCGTACGGTCTTCACCCGTTTGAGCGATTTCAACTCTTGCTCGACGAAGCGGTAGGAATCGTTGTCTTTGTCGCGCAAGTCCCCGTAGATGACCTTGGCCGCTTTGAAGATTCCACCGGGGGCTTCGCAGCGCCAAACCTCCCCGAAGCCGCCGCTGCCGATGCGATCCAAGAACTTGTATCCGGGGATCGGTTCGC
>JAYTBD010000880.1:0-2713 GCA_043737155.1 Fimbriiglobus sp.
AGGTAAATCGACAGGCTTCCGACTAAGAATCCGCCTGCTGGTACGGGATCGGCGGCGAAGGGGGTGAACGCGATCACCGCGAGCGGCGAGGCCACGGCGACGAATCGAATCGCCCACGGCACCGCCCACTCCACGACCCGCCAAGGGGATCCCCCTTGAACTCCCGCCAACGTCCAAATCGCCACCGCGCCGATGGTCAGGAGCAGGCCCGTCAGCGAGCCGAGCGGAATCCCGATCACCCCGACCGCGGCCACCCAAACGACCGTGGCGGAAACCGTCACCGCCGCATCGGCGATCGCTGTGATTGAGAGCCGTCGGTCGTAGCCGAGCGCGAACACGATTAGCGACAAAGTGAACACGGCGTGCCGCAAGGTCATCGCGAGTACCGCGAGCAACGTCAGCAGGGGGCCTCCGTACTGATCCGGTCCCACCCAATGGGTTACGAATGCCGTGTTCGCCGCGAGGACGGCGATCGCCAGCCCTCCGCTGACCAAGAGCATCGCCAATCCCAAAGCACGGCAGGCGTGCCACAGTCGCTCCCGATCGCCCGCCGCTTGCAGTTCGGCCAGCGCCGGCAATGCGGTCGTCGCGATCAGATAGGGTTGGCTGTTGACCAAGTTGATCATCTTGACGGTGCACGAGTAAAGAACTACCGCGGCCGGTCCCGACATCAATCCGAGCACGATCAACTCGGCGCCGTTGAGGAGGAGTTGCGCCACCTGCCGGAGGGTCGTCCACAGACTCGGCCCCAGAAACACCACCAACGCTGTCCGCCCCGGCCAACCGCGCACCGCTCGGGTCGTGGGGAATTTCACCCGCACCCGCCACCGCGCGACACCGCAAGCCAACAACTGGCCCGCCGCCCAGCCGAGGGCGAGCGAATACAAGCCCCATCCCCCGAGCACCAATCCGACCGACACCGTCGTCGTCACCACCCAAGCCGCCGCGGTCAGGGCGGCGCAGAAGGTCAGATCTTGGAGGCCGTTGAGAATCGCGGCCGCGAGTCGGAGTGGGAATTGGACGACGAACGCGGTCAGCACCACGGCCAACGGCCCCTCCAAGTCCGGGGAGCTCGCCGAAACCCCGAACCAGACCGCGACTGCCACGAGGGCGACCAAAGGGGTCTGCAGCCAGACGAGCCAGACCGCCCGCCGGACCACTTCCGCCACCGATTCCCCTTCAGCGGAACCGGAGGCCCGGGCGACCTCGCGGGGCAGCAAAGCGGTCACGCCGAGGTCGAGCAATCCCAACAAGCCGAGCACTTGGCCGGCCACCAGCCAGCGGCCGAGGTCGACGACGCCCAAGCGCGAAAGCAGGAAAGGGGTGAGCAAAAGCCCGGTCAGGGCGACCACGGCTTGGAAGCCGTAGCCGAGCGTCAGCGCACGGGCGATCCGCGCGGCTCGACTCGCGGGCGGAGTCGGATTCAAGAGGCGGTTATCGATGTCGCGGCTCGGGTGATGGCGCGGATGTCGCGGGCCATGTCGGCCCAAGTGCGGGAGCGGAGTTCGTCCGCCAGCGGGCGGATGCGGATCGCGAAGGAGTCGAGATTCGTCCGCCAATGTTTCAGTCGGTCGGCGAGTTCACCGGGGTTCTCCGGGTCTTGCAGGATCAGCTCGGCCAAGTCGGGCGGGTAGCGCTCACTGACCCCCGCGCTCGCAGAGACGATGGCGGGCAGACCCCGGCACAGCGCTTCGTGGACGCCCAAGCCGTAGGCGTCGTACCGGGACGGCGCGGCGAGCGCATCGCATCCGGCGAGCACGGCCGGCACATCGGTGCGGAAACCGAGGAAGCGGATGCGGCCCTCGAGTCCGTCTGCGGCGGCCCGTGCTTCCCACGCCGAGCGCGTCGGTCCTTCGCCGATCACCGCGAGGTTCGCATCCCACGCGGGATCCGCGCAGAGCGAGCGCCACGCGGAGTAGAAGGTGTCGAACCCTTTCACACGATTGCCGAGTTGGCCGATGAAGCCGACCCACGGGCGCTCGTCCCAACCGAGACGCGACCGGGCCGCGCGGCGCTCCGAATCGGTCACCGGTGGAACTTCCACGGGATCGCAGCCGAGGTAGACGACCCGCGTCCGCTCGGGCGGAACTCCCAACAGTTCGACCGCATCGCGCGCCGTCCGCCGGCTGTTGCAAATGACCGCGCGGGCGTGTCGGATCGCACGGCGTTCGGCGCGGCGATTGAGCCGGTGAACGGCGTGGATCTTCGCGCGATTCGAGAATCCGCCGACGGCGGGGGACGGATACGCGGCGTGGACGCAGTGAAGCCAGTTGACGTCGGGCCAGCGGCAGTTCCCGCCGTTCACCACGGTGCGGAAACCGTCCCCCGATAATCGGGAGGCCCACTTCCGGCCGGCGCGGGCCAGCAGCGGTTGCCCGAGTAAATCCTTGCCGAACGGCCGGGGTACCCGGTGCACCGTGACATTCGGATTCGCGCTCAATTCCTCCGCGGCCCGGTGGGTCACCAAGTGCACGGGTTCGTCGACCGCGAGGAACCGCGCGAGTTCCAGATTCGCGCGTTCCATCCCCCCGTTCAATGCGAAGTCCCCGGCGATTAGCAGCCAGCCGATCACGCCCGCCCCGCCCCTTTGAGTGTGCGGTCTCGGACCAAGATCCCCATTTGCACGAGCAGCATCACCGAGCCGGGGATCGAAGAGAGCGTGCCCGACCCGATGAACGCCGTGGCCCAGTTCGTCAGGCACAGGGCGAACATC
>JAYTBD010000881.1:0-15150 GCA_043737155.1 Fimbriiglobus sp.
GCCGATGTCGCAGAAGACGAGGTCGGGGCGGAATTCCGCGGCCTTCCTCACCGCCGCGGTACCCGAGTAGACCGTGCTGGTCATGTGGCCGTCCATCTCGAGCATCATGGCGAGGCTGTCGGCCGCGTCTTCGTTATCGTCGATCACGAGGATGCGCAACTTGCCCGAGCCGCACGGGACGGGATCGACCCCGGCGTTCGGCACGGTGGCGAATCCGTCCGCGGCTTCGGGGAGTCGCACGGTGAAGGTGCTCCCACCCCCGGAGCCGGGGCTTTCGGCGGAGATGCTGCCGCCGTGGAGTTCGACGAGTTTCTTGACGAGGGCCAAGCCGATCCCCAAGCCGCCTTGGGAGCGCTCCAGCGTGCGGTTCACTTGGGTGAACATCTGGAAAATTTCCGCGAGCATTTCCGCGGGGATGCCCAAGCCGGTGTCGGCGACTCTGAGAAAGACACCGCCGGCTTCGCGGCCCGCTGCCAAGGTGATGCGACCCCCGGCGGGGGTGTACTTGGCCGCGTTCGTGAGGAGGTTCACGACGATTTGCGCGGCGCGGGTGACGTCGGCGTTCACCCAGATCGGTTCGTCGGGGATGTCGAGCGCGAGTGCGTGGTGGAATTGTCCGATAGTCGGCGAACTCGCTTCGACGGCGATATCGCAAATCGCCCGCAGCGAAACCCGCTCGAGGCGGAGGGTAACCTTCTCGCTCGAGATGCGCGAGATGTCGAGGAGGTCGTCGATGAGACGGACCATGTGTGCGAGCTGGCGATCCATCATGTCGTGGATCTTGGCCGCCTCACCCGCGGCGGTCGTTTTTCGGAGGACTTGCAGCCCGGTGCGCACGGGGGCGAGGGGGTTGCGGAGTTCGTGGGCGAGCGTCGCCAAGAAGACGTCCTTGCGGCGATCGACCTCCTTCAAACTCAGCGCTTGTAAACGGAGCGTCTCTTCGCTGCGGCGCGCTTCGGTGATATCCCGGGTGGAACCGGCGACGCATTCGACCGTCCCGTCGGCGGCGAAGACGGGCACGAAGATGTACTCGTAATCGCGCAGGCCGTTCATCCCTTGGTAGGGGGTCACGTCCCGGAGCGGTTCGCGTGTGGCCACGACTTCGAAAACTTGCCGCCGGAGCTTGCTCGCCAGTTCGGGCGTGTAGTCGAGCTCGTGCGGCAACTTGCCGGCGATTTCCGATAACTCCTTGTCCCACATGTCGAGCAATGCTTTGTTGGCGAAGGTGAATCGGCCTTCGAGATCGAAGACGTAATGCAGGTCGGGCGCGTTCGAGAGCACCGTGTCCAGCATCCGCCGTTGGCGCTCGGTGGCGACCGCGAGTCGGGCGAGTGCTTCTTTCGCCCGTTTGCGTTCGGTCAAATCGATGCCTTGTGCTAAAATACCCGTGACACTCCCTTCGGTATCGAAGAGGGGTTGGTAAACGAAATCGATGGAATGCTCTTCCAACATTCGACCCGGCCCCGGTCGGAGCATCAACGTCTCGTCGGTCCCGACGAACGGTTTCCCCGTTTGATACACATCGTCCAACAGGGCGGGAAAGGGTTGATCGGCGGCTTCGGGAATGGCCTCCAAGAGGGGTTTGCCGATGATGTCGCGCCGGCCGACCAGCTTGAAATATTGGTCGTTGGCCCGCTCGAAGACGTGCAGCGGCCCGCGCAGGACGCACATGAACGACGGCGCCAGTCTGAAGATTTCGGAAAGCTGGAGTTCGCTCACCCTCGCGGCTTCTTCCGCCCGTTTGCGCTCGGTGATATCCACCGTCACCGCCACGCCGCCGATCACGACCCCTTCCGCATCGCGCAACGGCGCGGCCGAAGTTTCGGCGAACCAGCGCCGACCGTCCGGGAGTTCGATCTCCAGTTCCACCGGGTCGATCCGCCGATTTTCGCTCACGGCCCGCTGCATCGGTAGCTCCCGGTCCGTGATCTCGCGGCCGTCCACGGAGTATCGGAATTGCCGACCGGCCGCTGAGTCGTCCGGCGCGGAGGCGGAGACGTTGTCCTCGGGGCCGGTTCCGAATTGGGCCATGAGGGCGGGATTGCCCGTGATCCGGGTACAGGTCGCGTCGTCCGAAAAGCTCACCCCGACCGGGAGAGCATTCATCAGAGCTTGTAAGCGTTGGTTGGAATCGAAAAGCCTCTCGACGGATCGTTTTCGCTCGGTGATGTCGGTGAAAGTCAAGACGAGCCCGGCGCTGTCTCCTTCGGGCGTTCGGTACGGGAGCACCCGGCGGAGGTACCAACTCCCGTCGCACATCTCGAATTCGTCCTCGATCGGCTTCGCGCTGGCGCGGATCGCCGAGGCGTCCGGCAACGGCGGCATTGCGACTGCCCGATGCGTGATGTGGCCGAGGGGCCGACCCGTGTCGGTGGGCAGAATGTCAAAGATGGCATTCGCCGCCGCCGTCCACCGGCGGACATTCCCCGCATCGTCGAGAAACAGCGTGGCGATAGGCGCGCTGGCGAGAAGGTTATGAATATCCCAGTCGGAAGTGGCGAGAGCGTCGTTGGCGACTCCGAGTTCCCGCACCGTTTTTTCGAGAACCCCGCGGATGCGCAGAAGTTCGCGCTCCACCTGCTCCATGGGGGTCACACCCCCTTCGGCCGGCTGGTCGTCGGACGAAGTTTCATGGATGGAGGCGAGTTCTCGGGGATGCTTAGCTTTGCTTATCGGACCCATGGTGCCGATCAAATGCAGAATGCTCGATGGTCGGAGATGTTTCCACTTTACCAATGTGTGGAATGGCGAAACAAAGTCCAGCGGCGGACCCGGTGAGAAATGTGACGGACTCGATCAGTCGAATCTCAACATTAACCCGCTTGGCGTTCGACGTACATGCATTCGACCGCGCGCTGAGCAATCTCTTGCCGGTCCACACGGATGTGCGATGGTGCGTCGATGCCGACTTTGACTTTGTCACCCTTGATGGTGAATGTGAGGCGAATGTTACCGTCGATGACGATTTCTTCACCGGTTTTTCGGGTGAGCACGAGCATGGGAGTTCATCCTTAATGTTGATCCATTCTTCCTAATTTGAGGAGAGTGCAGCTATCGTGCCACGGCGAAAATTCCAAGGATTGCGCCAGATCGAAGCAATGCGGCAAATGAATGGGCACACGAATTCCCTATTTTTCTTGCCAGAAACGGATGTGGCGAATTCCGTCACGAGGTAGATCAACCTCGATCTTGCAGGCGTTGAGCTTCCCGCTTGCGATCCGTACATCCTCCCGTTTTTGATCGATCCCCATGACCTCATAGGCAAACGGACCATCGAATGGGGGGTCGACTTCGACCGCGATCACTCCGCTTTCCCCGCCGGGACGCGATAAAAGAACCCGGATGTTTCGGGAATCTGCGGCGAGACCCGCCATGCTCGTAACTCCGGCTATGTCCGACTTGCAAGGAAGCCGCTTTAGATTAGTCAATCGACCCAAGTAACGCAGGGCATGGAAGATCCGGCTCGGGAACCCGTGGGGCGAGAACAGCCCCATCCCCGGTGCCTCGGCGGTGAAATAGCAAGCCACATCCACCGGTGCATCCTGCAACTGAATCAAGCTGCTCAAGGCGAACGCGGCCCCCTCCGCACCGTTGATACGGTCATACCACGTATGCCGCGCCGAAGGCTGCGACAACATCCCGGCCCAGTCATTCCCCGGCAAGTAGTTCCACTCGTTCAGATGGCTTTCGGTCGCCTTGAACCCGGCCGAATCGAGTAGCTTGCGGACCCCCTTGGTCCGCCGGACGAGTTCGGAGGGATCGTCGGAGTAGCAGTGCCACGACAGGAAATCGAGCGGGGCGGCGTCTTTGACGCACCGTGTCAGGAACGCTTTGAGGAACTCGGTCGGCTCGAGGCCTTCGCGGTTGAGTTTGCCGGTGTTGCCGAGGCCGGGTCCGCCGATTTTGAGCTTGGGGAACTGCGCTCTCAGAAGCTTCGCAGTGGTCGTATAAAGCTCGAAGAATTCCTCGTCGTTACCGGTCCAGCACGCGGGTCGATTGTCGGGCTCATTCCAAATTTCCCAGTACCGGATCGGCAGCTTGAACCCCTTGGCCCAGCCCTCGGTGTAGTGCCGCACGATGCCCGCGCAAACATCGGCCCACCGCTTCGAATTTTTGGGCGGCCGGACACGGCGCTTCACTTTCTGGTGCTCGATGCTCTCGCCGAGGCGGTAGACGATGGCCGCGCCGGTATCGTGGACGGCTTGGACGTACTCGTCGGTGCGGTCGAAATCGTAGCTCGCGGGCCGAGCGGGGTCGGCGGTGGGGTCGGGAAAGATCGCTGACACATCGACGACATCCGGGTTGGGCCAATGGCAATCGTGGAGTCGGGCAATCGGGAAGCCGGCCTCTTTCCACCGTGCGGACAGGTCGAGCAATCCACCCGCGGCGAGAGGTCCGCCGTTGACGCCGTGGAGGGGCCGGATGGGCGCGCCCGGTGTCTTGCCATCGACGTGGAACTCGGACACTTTTTCATTGGGTTGAGGAATGGCGGCAATCGGTGGGACGGCCAACAGGAATTGACGGCGGTCCATGAGAGTAGTCACCTGATAGGGGCGGCGAACCCCGCCATTGTAAACCGGTATCCCGGGGTGGCACCCTAATTGCATGTCTGTAGCAGTGAGGTGCGCTTTTTCACGATTTGCTCACACCGGAGAAACTGCCATGGCGGACAAACGCGGCCAACAAAATACTCACGACACGGGGTCGCCGACCTCGCGTGCCCGGGACGATCTGCGAACCGGTTCGAAGAAGAAAAAACCCAACGATAAGCGCGATGAGGGGCGAGACAAGAAAGACGACAAAGCGAAGAGCGGCGATGCCGAGGCCGAAGGCGACGACACCCAAGAGTGATGGTGATGGAGGAATAAACAAAGCCCTCGCGGACGATCCGCGAGGGCTTTTGCCGTTCATCACCAACCAAGAGCGTTCGCCACATCACCGCTTCGAGTTCCCCGCGACCGCTTTCTTCGACTTCGCGGCGGGCATTTCTTCCTCTTCGGTATCGTTTTCGTCGTCTTCCTCTTCGGATTCTTCGCCGTCCTCGTCTCCTTCCGCGTCGGCCTCATCGTTGACGGTCGATTCGGCGATACCGGTCAGCTTCTCGTCCGCCGCTTTTTCCTCGTCGAGCGTCTCGCCCAGCAGGTTGGCGATTTCCTCTTCTCCGAGGACGGTGGCGAAGGTGCGGGCCGAACCGTAGCCGGCGATCTCGTAGTGCTCGACCTTCTGGGCCGAGACGATCATCGCCGCGTCCTTCGCCGCGGGTTCGCCGTCCTCGTCCATGACTTCGGCCCCTTCTTCGAGGAGCCCCTTCATGGCCAAGCAGGTCTTGCCTTTCACCTTGATCCCGAGGAGTTCGGCGATCTTTTCGAGCCGCGTGACTTGTCCGCGCGTCTCTTCCAAGTGGGCTTTGAAGCACTCCTTCAAAGCCGGGTCGTTGGCGGCCTTGGCCATCTTGGGCAATGCCTTCAGCAGCTGGGACTCGGCGCTGTGGAGATCTTTGACCGAATCGTTCAATACGTCGCGCAGGGAATTCAACATGGTCGCTCCGAAGGTTGAACCGCCCGGCGAATGGCCGGGCGGTCGGATGAATGATCAAGGCTTCAACACGATCTTCCCGAACTCGTCCTGTTCTTTCCAGAAGTGGGCGTACGCTTCCGATGCTTCGGCCAGTTTGAACTTGTGGGTGATGACGAATGACGGGTCGATCTCCCCGCGTTCGATCCGCCCCAGCAGCGGCTTCAGATACCGGTGCACGTGGGTCTGGCCCATCTTCATGGTCAACCCTTTGCCGAACGCCGCCCCGAACGGCACCTTGTCGAGCAGGCCCGCATACACGCCGGGCACCGACACCGTGCCCCCTTTGCGGCAGGCCATGATTGCCTGGCGCAACACTTGGGGCCGGTCCGTGGCCAGCCCCGCTTTCGCCTTCCACTTGTCGACGAACTGCACGACGCCGGTGCCGTGCGCCTCCAAACCGACCGCATCGATGCAGGAGTCCGCCCCGCGCCCGGCCGTCTCATCGTCGATCCAAGCGAGCACATCGACCTCGTCCGGATTCGCCGTCTTCGCGCCGGCTTCCTCGGCCCGCGCCCGACGCCCGGCAATCGGGTCGAATGCCAGCACCCGCTCCGCCCCGAGCAAGAAGCAGCTCTTGATGGTGAACAACCCGACCGGACCGCAACCCCATACCGCCACGGTATCGCCGCGTTCGATGGCGCAGTTCTCCGCGGCCATGTACCCCGTCGGGAAGATGTCCGTCAGGAAGAGCACTTGATCGTCGGAGAGGTGCGACGGGATCTTGAGAAGCCCCGTGTCCGCGAAGGGAACGCGGGCATACTCGGCCTGACCGCCGGCGTAGCCGCCGAGCATGTGCGAGAAGCCGAACAGTCCTGACCCCGAGTAGCCGTACAGCGTTTCCGAAACTCGGGCGTTGGGGTTCGAGTTATCGCAAGCGGAGTAAAGCGTCTTCTTGCAGAAGTAGCAGGCGCCGCAGGCGATGGTGAAGGGGACGACCACGCGGTCGCCCACTTTGAGGTTGTTGACCCCTTTGCCGACTTCGACGATCTCGCCCATGAATTCGTGGCCGAGGATATCCCCGCCCTTCATGGTGGGGATGTAGCCATTGTACAGGTGCAAATCGGACCCGCAGATCGCCGTGCTGGTGATCTTGATCACCGCGTCGCGGGGATTGATGATCTTGGGATCCGGGACCTCTTCGACGGCGACGCTGTGTTTGCCCCGCCAGCAGAGCGCTTTCATATTTGACTCCGGGTTTCGATTGGTGAATGATCAGCGACGGCCCGACGATTGGCCTTCGGTGGTGGGGTATTCGCCGGTCTCCATGATCTGCTTGAAGCGGCGCATGTCTTCGCGGATTTGCCGGGCGGGGGAAGCGCCGAAGAGACTGGCGAGTGCCGATCCCAACTTGCCGGCGGGCGGGTCGTACTTGAGTTCGACGCGGACTTCGGTGCCGCGACCGTGCGGGAGTTCCTCGAAGCGGACCGAACCGGCGGTATCGACATCGGCCCCCGGCAGCGACTGCCACGCGATCACCCGGTTCGGTTCGTCCGTGATCAGCTTCGCCTCCCATTGGACTTTGAGGCCGAGCGGTCCTTTGGCCGTCCAGCGGGATTGCCCGTCGGTGGTGGTGTCGACATCGACCAAGTGGGCCATGAAGCGCGGGAGGTTCTCGAAGTCGCGCCAAAAGCGATAAACCTCGGCGGCGGGCTTCAGCACCGTCACGGCGTGATCGACGCGCGAACCGTGACCCGCGGCGATGGCCGAATTCGGTGCGGTCGCATCCGACATGCTCGCGCCGAGGGCTTGGTAGGCGGGGCAATTCCCCGTCCCGGCCCGGTAGAGCAGATATCCCCCGGCGAGCAGCGACACGATACCAGGGCCTTTCGCCGTCACCCCGCAGGTCGTCAGAAATCCGCCGGCGAGGAGCGACAACCAACGCTCGGTGCTGCTCACATTCGTGTGCGTCGTCGGGAGCTGACGTGTCGCTCGGGCGATCCGCGACTGCGGTCCGGTCGCGGACTTCACGGCGGCGGTCAGGAGAGTTGTGGCCATGCTGAACCTCGGAGGCGGATGATCCCGACGATTCTCAATGGCAAATGCAGTGCCAGTGCAATTGCGGTATAAATGGGGGTCACAGCCTACCCGTAACGCTGTGAATGAGCACAATTATTCACCCGGGGTGTGTATCGCTGTTCCCGATCTACACTGAATTCGTGGGGCTCGTACCTTTGCTGCAAGACATACGCGAGACGTCGACGTGGCCCTAAAGTTGCTGAGGAATTGGCGTTCCATCCCTTTCAGGACTTCAATCGGAGATTGAAAATGGCGACGACCAAAAACACGGCGGCCGAATCCACGACCTCCGGCATGGGCATGGTCGGCGGTGCCGCAGCGGGTGCCGCGGCCGGCGCGATGCTCGGGCCCCTGGGCGCGGCCGTCGGAGCGGTCATCGGGGGGGTCGCCGGGGCGAACTCCCGCGAAATCGCCGGGGAATTGAAAAAGGTCGATCCCGGAATCAAAACCGCCGTGCGCAGCAAGACGAAGAAGGCGGCGACCACCGTCAAGGCGACCGCGAAGAAGGCCGTGACCAAAGTGAAGGCGACGACCGCGAAAGTGAAGGCGTCGGGTGCGAAAGCGATCGGCGCGAAGTCCAAGAAAAAGGCGAAGTGACCCTAACGCTTCCGGGTTTCCAACCACTCCGGCATCCGCTCCAAGACGTGCCGCCACGTCGCCGGGGTGAACTCGCTCGAGTGATACGGCACATAAACCCAGATGAAGAGCGTGTCGCCTTCGCCCGTGTACGCGTAGCCGGATCGTTCGGCGGCTTGCTGGAGTGTCAAGTCCCACACTTCGGACAAACTCGACGTGAAGACTTGCGTCGCTTCGGGGCGGCCGAGCGTGTTCTTGTAATATTTCTCGTCGAAGCGCGCGAAGCGGATCATCGGCGGGATCGGGTGATCCGCGTTCTTGACCCGCAGCAGAATCTCCTGCAACTCGTCTTCGAATTTGCCCGACGCCTTCACGCGGTTGTCCGGCGGCACGCGATCCTTCTCCCCGCCGATCAGTTCGTGGAGCGGAAGGGAAAAGATCTTGCCGACCGATTTGATCTTCCACAGCCAGACGTGCTCGTGCGAATCCTTGTGATTCCCCACCAAGTATTCGTGGACGGCCGCGGAACCGTACGGGGTCGAACCGAGCGGCTTGGACAACCCCGTGCCCAAGAAGTTTTCGCGGATGCCGAAGTGGGTCCTGAGGATCTCGCGGACACCGGGGTAACTCAGCAAGACATCGGCGACGGCTTGATCCCGCCTCAGGATATCGGCCTCGGTCGGCTTCTCCGGCAGAGCGGGCAGTCGGACGCGGAGCGCTTCGATCAGGGCCGCATCGGTCACCGGCTCCGCGGCGAGTTTCGCGTGGACCTGCGTCCTCCAAGCCTCCCACTCGGCCGAGCGCACGGGCTCTTTGAAATCCGAGGACGGGGCCGTCCGATTCGGCTCCGCACGGGTGAGGGAGACCGACTGAAAGACGAGGCTCAAAGCGAGGGATATCGAAACGACGACCGCCGCGGCGACGACGATCCACCGGCGCGGATTGTTCAATTCGCCGGCATTCGCCATGGCACGGAACGCGGCCTTCATCGAGTAAACGATGGCCACGGCGGCGCAGAACGCGGTGATCGCGATGGTCAAAATCGAGCCGGGGTATTCGAGTCGGTCGTAGCTCACCGGGCTCACTTCAAGGTTTTGCAAACTCGAAAACCGTAATAGAGACCCTGCATGGTCGGCACATCGTGGTGTTGGCGGGCGGCCCGCAAACTGATCGCCATGAAGTAAAACGCCCCCCCGCGCAGAACTCGCTTACCCGTGCTCACGATCTCGGGCTCCGCAATCGACACGTCTTCTTCGTTGTACTTGGCCCCGGGCCCCGGCAACAGATCCTGGCACCAAGTGAATGCGTTGCCCTGCATATCGAACAGCCCGAAGTCGTTGGGCTTCCGCGTCCCCACCGGTTGGGTGATCTCATCGGAGTTTTTCTCGTACCACGCGTATTCGCCCAAGAGTTCCTCGGTTTCCCCGTAATGCCGGCAGGTCCTCGTGGTCGCCCGATTGGCGTATTCCACTTCGGCTTCCGTCGGCAACCGGTACCCGTTCAATTCGAGGTAATCCGACTTCATCCCGATGACATCGCCGTTCTTGTCCACGGCATAGCACCACTCGTCGGGGTGGATGCCCTCTCGTGCGCTGAGCCAATTGCAGTATTTGGCCACTTGGAACCACGTCGCGCGCACCACCGGTTTCTCCGGATGTCCCCGCAGTGCGGTGTCCCCGCCGAATTCGCCCGGCAGATCTTTCGCGTGCGTCCCTCCATCGAATTTGTCGAACTGCGCGATCGTGGTGAGCTTGGCGGAGATCGCGAACGAACGCGCGATTTTCTTCCTCTTGAACGCTTCGGATTTCAAATGGCCGAGCTCCCCATCGGGCGAGCCCATTTTGAAGTCGATCCGCCCCGGAATCGCCACCAAGGTGTGCCCTTGACCACCTGCGAACCACCGGGGCTCGGGGCGGATCTCGCCGGATGGGTTTCTCAGGAAGTCCGAGTACTCGGCCAAGATTTTCCCCGGCTTCCCCTTCTGCAGCGGGTCGAGCACCCACTCGTCCATCGAGCGCTGGAGCCAATCGCCATCGCCCCATTCGCGGAGCAGCCACTCGGACGAAGCGTGCAGGCCGGCATCGGGTGAACCGCGGTAGATTTTTCGAACGTAGTCGCGCAGTTGCGTCCGCAAGCCCCCTTCGAATCGCGAATCCGGGAACGCCCCCAAGCATTGGATCAAAGCCCGGTGCACCCCGGGGTCGTTCCGGACATCGTACTTCGCGTCGTACGTCGGGGCCTTGATATCTTGGAGGAGGTGGGCGGCGACCACCTTCGGATCGGCCCCGAGCCGCCCGATCCGCGAGATGAGATAACTCCGGACACTCGGATCGGCGGTCAAGCGCAGGAGGTTCCAAACGGTCGGGATCGGTTTCGTATTCAGCATGATGAGGAAGACGCCCGCATTCGCCATCCGGTTCGCCAGTCGATCCTTGTATTTCGGGTCGCCGACGCCGCCGAGATTGCGATCCAGTTCCCGCAGCAGGTACAGGTCGGCCTCGCGGTGGTTCTTCAGGGCCGCGAAGAATTTGGCGAACTGCTGATCGTCGGATTCCAGCAGAGCCTCGGTCAAATAGTACGAATCGTCCGCCGCGTAGTTCAGCAGTAAGTTGGACGCGATCCCCCGCTCGGCGGCCCGTTCGGCCGCGATCCGTTCGCGCGTGCGGGCCGCCGCGACGGATTGAATCGTCGTCGTCGTAATTTCGTTGAGCGGCCTGCGCAGCACGGCCAACAGCGGTTCGAGAAGGGCCTGTTTCACCGGCTCGAACGCCTCGAGCCACGCCCCGAGGTGGATCGGATTCTCGCTCACCAGATCCTCGACGATGCGTTGGCGGATGGGCCTCCATCTCTCCGACCCGCGCTCGAATTTGGCCAACGCCGCGGCGGCGCGCAACCTGCGCTGCGGGTCTCCGTCCCGGTATTCGGCTATGTCCCACAGCCTCTCGCTCAGCGCCGCCCCGTGCGGTTCCAGCGCCGAGACGAGCACCGCCACATCGCCGGGGTCCGCTTCGAGCAACCGCCCGGCCAAATACTCCAATTGCCCCGAATCGACCGGGAGCAGAGCCAAGCTGATGTTGAGTTTGGCCCGCGCACCTTTGCGCTCATCCGCCTCGGCGAAAGACTCTTTCAGAAGTGGATCGAGCCACGGCCGGTAGTATTCCTGCCCTTTCACGATGCCCGGTACGTCGCCCGTTTTCGCGCCGACGATTTGTTTCCGCAGCGACTCGGCCTGGATCCGGTTGTGCGAAGCGAAGGCGCTGTACGTCAGGGCCACACCGACCGCGACCAGAATTCCCAAGCGAGTCAGGTGGTAGAAACTCGCCCGGCGCACCATCGCTTTTTGGACTTCGCTCGCCTTGCGCAGGGATACGGAACGCAGGATTTGCAGCCAGAGGAAGATCGACGGCAAATGCCGATCGGCGCGGCGGTGGTCCCAGACCGACGCGTATTCCTGCAATCGCAGTTCGGCGCGGCCCCGGCGCGTCTCCTTCTGTTTGCGGTTGAGCCAATCGCGCAGCGACGGCACCAAGTAATCGTGCGTGAGTTGGTAGTGCTTCGGGGGGCGATCCGCCGAGTCGCGGTTCGCGTCGTCCTTGTGCCCCTCGCGGTCGGCCAGCGCGATCAGCCGGAGTTCGCCGTGGAGTATGTCGAGGAGTTCGCCGAACCGCCTGGTGTCGTCCCCGTACTCGGACGCCGCGAGCAGATCGGCGAGGGAGCGGCGGTGGCCCTTGATATCCATCGCGACTTCGGGCAGTAACGCGCGCAGGACTTTTTGGGCCGCTTGCTGGTGCCGTGTGTACTGCTCGCCGGCGTTGCGCGATGCGAACTTTTCCTCCAAGAACGTGGCCCCGATGCCGTCGATCCCGCCGACCGCGTCGAGCGTCGCCGGCGTCCACGACATGTCCTTGACCATCTCGGCGAACATCGACAGGCGGACGCAGACGATCCGTTTCTCGACCGCCAATTCCCGGATCGCCCGGTCGAGGAATTGGTTCTGCTCCCGGGTGATTTCCGCCTTGCGACGCGGCAGGGTCCCCATCGCTTGGCCGAACAGGATCAGCACTTCGCGCGCGTGCTTCAGATCGAACAGGTCGATCATGCGGGCGTTGTTCTTGTCGATGTCCACCTCGAGCGAATGCATGAAGCGCGTGACGGCGGTCCAAAAGTCGTCGCGGATCATCAGCACGCACTGGAGCCGCACGCCGTCGCAGTGCCGCAGAGCCTGCGCGAGAACGGCGTTGTGATCCTCGTGGTTCGCGTGCAACCACTGCTCGAACTGGTCGAGAAACAGGGTGACTTTGTGACCCGCGGGGGCGTACTGGCCCTGCCGGATCGCGGCCATGGCGGAGACGAGATCGATGCCGGGCGGGAGGGCGGGCACCTTTTTGCGCAGCTCGCGGAGCATGCGCGATTCGGTCGCGTCCGATGTCGATTCGAGATAGACCGAGATGACCGTCGGGGCCAAGCGCGTCAGCAGCGCCGCCTTGACGCGGGAGGTTTTCCCGCAACCCGACGGCCCGTGGACGAGCCCGACGCAGAAGGTGTGCTCGGGGTCTTGGGATTCGACGCGATCCTTCCAAAAGACCACGCCGGGCGGCAGGCCGTTGCGATCTCGCTGTCCCGGCAGAAGCCGCAGGAAGTAGTGCGCATCCTTCTCTTCGAAATTGCCCGGCCCTTTGGGTTCGATCAGCGTTTGCTCGTCGTCGTCCACGACCGCGATCGCGGTCGGCGCCATAGCGGCGGAGGACGCGGTCTCGGCGGCTTTGCGGAGCAACTCGGCCAAGTCCGCAGTCAACCGGTCGGGCGCGAGTTGATACGCGTTGATCCACTGTTTGGACGAGAGGATAAACTTGAGGTTCACGCCCAGTGGGATGTTCTGGAGCCGGATCGGGACAATGAGTTTGTCGCCTTGATCGGCGAGCCCGACCTCGCGGCGGACTTGTTTGGATCCGTCGGTGTGATCTGAGATCAAGCAAAGGAGGACCCGCGTGGCCGCGATGGCGTGGGGGAGCGTCGGCTCCCATTCCTGGCCGGAGGGGATGTTCCGCGGCGCGATCCAGCACTTGAACCCGCGCCGTTCGAGGGCCTCGCAGATTTCCTTGGCGCGGGCGATGTCCTGCGAGGCGTGGCTGATGAACGCGTCCGTGGGCGGGAATCCCTCCTTGGCCACCGGCGGGAGTGCGGCGGGTTTGACGCGCGGATGGAGCAACCACGTTTTCAAGTCTTCGGCGAAGTCCCCGGCGGTCGAGTGGCGGTCGGGGATGCGCAGTTGGAGCGCTCTCACGCAGATCCGCTCCAACTCCCGATCGATCGTGTCGTCGATGCTCCTCGGAGGGCGCAGTTCGCCGGCGTTGATCTGTCCGAGTACGGCTTCGACGGTGTCGCCTTCGAACGGGCGGCGGCCGGTCAGCAGTTCGTAGAACACCGCGCCCAAGCTGAAGATGTCGCTGCTCTCTTCGACCCGGTGACCCAATCCACTGGCTTGCTCGGGACTGAGATAGGCGACGCTATCGACCGTGCGCGGAGAAGCGCCCCCTTCCCGCAGGGCCAAGCCGAAATCGAGGAAGAAGGGGGTGCCGTGCCGGTCGATGACGAGGTTCGACGGCCGGATGTCCAGATGCTTGATCCCCGCGCGGTGGCCGGCCCGCAGCGCTTCCGCGAGCGCGGCGATGAGCTGCGCGGCCGTCTCCGCCGACACCCGTTCCGATGTGAGCGGTCGGCCATCGACGAATTCCGAAACGAGGAAACAGGGGAAGTCGGGCGCGCTGCAAATCTCCTCGACCGAGACGATATTGGCGTGCTTGAGTCGGGCGACTTTTTCCGCTCGCTCCCGGTACGCGGCGACTGTTTCGAGCCCGTTGTCTTCGGCGATGACTTTGATGGTGACGGACCGGTTGCCCCGTTCGTCGTACGCCAGATACGATGCGCCGAAGTCCCCGCGACCCAGTCGGCGGATCACGCGGTAGTGGCCGATCCGTTCCGGATGGGCTTCGGAGTTCGATGCCTCGCTCATTTGGCGGGACCGGTCGTATATCGGTGGAGGTCACCGTCCTTATCCCGGCAGAGGACGCAACCGGTGCCCACGGCGATGTGGGGCCAAGCGGGCACCTCGAAGATGCGGTCGCGCACCGCCAATTCCTTAAAGGCCTTCGGTGACTTTTCCGCACCTTCGATCAACCCGACTTTTCCATGGCCGCCGTAGACGACCAGCTTACCGTCCGACGTGACGGCGCAGGATCCCGCTTCGCCATAGGCGCCGCCGTCCCATTTCTTTTCGCCGGTCTTCCAATCGAGGCAGTAGACCTTCATCCACGAAAAGTAAACGGACCCATCGTGAACAACCGGCGAGCAGACCTTGGAATAGAGCTTCTTCTTCCAAACTTCCTTCATGCCCTTCAAATCGACGTCGTAGCGGGCGATCGCGCTTTGGTTGTAGCCGGAGGTAACGAGCACGGAGTTCCCCACCGCGACGGGTGTGGCAATGTTGCAATCCCCCTCGGTGACCCACGGTTGCACGGCGACGGTGGCCCCCGGTTTCTCGCCGTCGAGCCGAATCACAGCGAGATGCCGTTGGGTGAACCCCGCGAGGCAAGGGACGTTCTCAATGGTCATCGGCGTCAGACCCCCGGCGTGCCCGGCTTCGTCCTTCAACTCCGAGGCCCACATTTCCTCGCCGCTCTTCTTGTCGAACGCGATGTACGTGCCTTTCGTCGTCGAGCCGACTTCGACGATGAGCCGGTCCCCGTGGACGAGCGGGCTGGTCGTGTAGCCGTAATCGCGGTGGTAGATCGGCGTCAACTTCGGCCGCTGCTTCACCGCGTATTTCTCGTATAGGTTCAGCGACCAGACGAGCTTCCCCTTCTCGTCGAGGGAGTAGCAGCGGAGGTCGCCGTCGAGGCTCAGCGAATAGAGCAGGCCCGTGGCGGTGTCGATTTCCGGCGTGGCGTGGGGACCGCCGTACATCGGCGCATCGCCCGTGTG